>QMMN01000021.1 GCA_003647275.1 Deltaproteobacteria bacterium | reverse complement strand
TCTGACCAAGCAACTTTTAGGTTTTGCCAGGGGCGGCAAATACGAGGTCAGGCCCACGGATCTAAATGCGCTCATCGAAAAGGGTTCTGAGATGTTTGGTCGCACCAAAAAGGAGATCAGGATCCACAGAAGATTTCAGAAAGACCTCTGGACGGTAGCAGTTGACCGGGCGCAAATCGAACAGGTGTTGTTAAACCTTTATGTCAATGCCTGGCAGGCCATGCCCCGGGGTGGAGACCTATACCTTGAAACAGAGAATGTCACGCTTGATGAGGACTATGCCAAGCTATTCAGGGTGCAGCCTGGCCATTACGTTAAAGTATCAGTGACCGATACGGGCATAGGGATGGACGAACAGACCCAACGGCGGATATTTGAGCCCTTTTTTACGACCAAGGAGATGGGCAGGGGAACGGGTCTGGGTCTTGCCTCTGCTTATGGGATCATCAAAAATCATGGGGGCATCATCAACGTTTTCAGTAAAAAGGGTGAGGCAACCACTTTTAATATTTACCTGCCTGCAACAAAAGCGCTGAGACCGAGCCGTGCGCCGAGACCTGAGGTCAGGGAGAAAGAGATTCAACAGGGACACGAGACGGTTTTGCTTATAGATGATGAGGATATGATCGTGGACGTTGGCCAAGAGATGCTCAGGGCAATGGGCTACGAGGTCCTGCTGGCCAGAAGCGGTAAAGAAGCCATAGAGGTCTATCAAAAGAACAAGGACAAGGTTGCCTTAATCATTCTGGACATGATCATGCCGGATATGAGTGGCGGTGAGGTCTATGACACACTGAAGGAGATCAACCCCGATGTCAAGGTACTCCTTTCGAGCGGATACAGTCTAGATGGCCAGGCGACCGAAATACTGGAACGTGGTTGTGACGGGTTTATTCAGAAGCCTTTTAGCATAAGACAGCTGTCACAGGGGATAAGAAAGCTCCTTGAGACAAAAGAACCTTGACCGGCCTGTGCCACGCCACGCGATTTAAAAGCAAATCCCCTACCGTACTTCCGTGAGAGTGAGTATCACGCTTTGACGCTTGGTGGTCACCGATCTTGACCCTTCTATTTTATTTATTCCTGCACCTTACATGATCGTTAAAAATTTGACCGATCGTTGCACCAGGTTCTTCGATCAAGAAGCTCTTATGGCATGAGAGAAAAGATACTAGTCATTCATCAAGGGGCCTTAGGGGATCTGGTCCTCAGCTTTCCAGCCCTGTTATTTTTGAAGCAGGAAGAGCAGGCCTCTGTGGCCATTTTGTGCTCAAATGGTGTGGGAAAGATCGCACACGAGTTGAATATCGTAGACGCCCATTTTCCCCTTGAAAGCGCCCATTTCTGCTCCCTGTTTTCGGAAGAGATGACAAAGGGTGTCAAACACTTCATAAGTCATTATGATACCATCCTCCTGATTTCTTTTGCAACGTTCATCGAGGATCACTTGAGGCAAAATCATAACGGACAAATCTACAAAATAACCCCTCGCCCGCCGGTAGAGATGGAAACCCATGTGGCCTTATACATGGTCAGGCAGTTCGAGGCTAAGGGCTTGTTGAAAAATACCAGTGATAGCGCCCTCCTTTCATGCCTTTCCGAAGGATGTGGTGTGGGGGATGCAGGTTGCAAGATACGGACACCTGACTTCTTTTCAATCCGTAAGCACGTAATCAAAAATCCCAAATTCAAAACCGAAGAAGAGGTGTTATTGTCTAGTGACCGGCTTGTTGAGCAGATGCAAAGTCACCGAGGAAAGGGCTTATGGGTCATACACCCTGGCGCTGGGAGTCAAAGAAAACAATGGCCCCTCGAGTATTTTATTCGTGTCGCTGCTACGATACAGGAGGCGAATATCGGAGAAGTGGCCTTTATATTGGGGCCAGCAGAATCAGACCTTGCACCGCTTATCAAAACCAGATCCAAAGGAGGCTTCAGGGTATATGAAGTTGATGATCTGTCCTCCGTCGTGGCCTTGGTGCGGCAAGCGCGGTGTTTTATTGGAAATGATTCTGGCGTGACCCATCTTGCCGCTTTTATAGGGACTCCAACGGTGGCCATCTTTGGCCCTTCCAATCCCAAGAGATGGTCACCGGTGGGTCGTGTAACAAAGGTACTTAGAGGCAGGGCAGACTGTGTCCCTTGTTTTGAAATCGCCGCGGTCAATTGTAAAGACCCTCAGTGCCTATACGGGGTGTCGGTGGACATGGTTCTCGATGCTGTCAGAGAGCTGGTATGATGTGACGGAGGCTATGATGAAAGATTCAAATAAGGACCCGTTTCTGGATAGATTCTTGGGGTCGGCTCTGGGAACCTTTGTGGGGGATGCCCTAGGTGAGCCTGTGGAAGGTTGGCCCCACAGGGCGATTTCCAGTCGGTTCGGGCTCCTTGATACCATGCTCCGTGAAAAAGGACGCTACACGGATGACACGCAGATGATGATAGGCATCCTGGAAACCCTTGTTGAAAAAGGAGGGTTCGACCCTGCAGTATGTGCTACGAAATTTCAGGAAAACTTTGATCCGAGTCGTGGCTACGGCCGACGCATCTTCGGCGTTGTGGAAAGGATCAGGCAGGGGACTTCCTGGGACCGGGTAGGCACAGACAGTTTTGGTAATGGCGGAGCCATGCGAATAGCTCCCATCGGTTGCTTTTATTACAATGATCTGCAAGCCCTCAAGGAGAATGCCATCTTGAGTGCCCGCATCACGCACTACCACCCAGAGGGACTGGCTGGTGCGGTAGCACAGGCTACGGCAGTAGGGCTTGCGTTTCAACACAGTCTGTCCAATGAACCGATTGAGCCAGAAATATTTTTGGACAGGATCACAGCCCAGGTGATTGATATAGACAATAGATTCGCCGAGTACCTTGATCGGATCAAATCAATGAGCGCAGGGTTACACCTTGACGGCGGAGGCTCCATGCTTGAGATGATTGAGGCTATTGCGGGCCAATATCGTTTGAGTTTGCGTGCCATCGAGTCGGTACCAGCAGCTATTGGGGCCTTTGTATTGACCGATACCTTCCAGGAAGCAGTTGTCTTAGCGGTCAACTTAGGGGGGGATACTGACACCATTGGCGCCATGGCAGGCGCCATAGCAGGCGCCTATTACGGGTATGCCCAGATACCCCAAGAATGGCTGAATGTCCTAGAAAATGAGGCCAAGGGACGGGACTATATCATCCACTGTGTGAAGCATATTGTGTCATCCTTATTGCAAGCCCAGAGCAAACAACTTGCATAAGTTTTTTTGGGGGGACAAACAGCTTCTAAGCTCTGAATGCCTCTCCACGTGGGAGCAGTCCTTGGACATCTCATTACGGGTCTTGATGTGACCCTCTTGAGCCTTTTTGGAATGGTTGCACTATCCGGGATTGTCGTGAACGACGCCCTCATTCTCATTTACTTTACTAACCGGGCCGCAACAAGTGGAGGGCCCCTTGAAGAGGCTGTAGCACCCTCAGGCAAGGCACGCCTTAGGCCTGTGATTCTGACTTCCGTGACCACTATTGTCGGGCTGATGCCTTTGATGCTTGAGCGAAGCTTTCAGGCCCAGTTCCTTATTCCTATGGCGGTGAGTATTACCTTTGGACTGTTCTTGGCCACTGTGTTGACCCTGGTGTTGGTTCCCACATTGTACATGATCGTAGCAGATTTTTCAGGCCTTGCTACCAGAGTCTTCAAAAAGCCCGCTGAATCAGATTTCTCACCCTAAATGAGATAAAGGAGAGCTGTTATGCTGACAGGCAATCATTTTCTCCTCTGCAGACCCCTGGCTAGAGATGGGCCTGCGCTTTTGGCAAAAGAATACAATGTTAACATGAGAATAAACACGTTGATGAATGTCGTTTTGCTATTTTGTTCGCTTCAATCTGATAGATAGGTTTCTGAGATATCTCACACCGAAGCCAGGTTTATGGATTGGAATAAATTGGACAACCTGATATAATATTAATTATGCGCCTTGGTTACTCCTTGCTCTTCAAGGCATTGTCTTTAACAACATCGATATGGAGAACGTTATGCGGGATCACTGACTGAAGGGCAGATTATGCCCATTGACGCATTTGTGAACCCGAGATGGAGATCTTCGTTGCCAAAAATCCACTTTTGGTGGCCCTATTAAATTCAAACAGGGCTGGGTCCAAAGCGGTTTGGGCGACAGTCTGAATAGCGTATAAAAATTCTGTGAGGTGATTTTTTATGACCACAAACGACAGAGAAGACCATCGTCCATGGGGCTATTACCAGGTCCTTGCCGATGAGCCGGATCATAAGGTCAAGCGCATCGTTGTTTACCCTGGCAAACGGTTGAGTCTCCAGCGACACCGCCGTCGGGCTGAACACTGGTACGTCCTGTACGGAGAAGCAATTGTGACACGGGATGATGAAGAACGACACCTCAAGGCTGGTCAATCGGTTGATATTCCCCGGGGTGCCGTTCACCGCGTTATGAATCCTGGCACAAAAGATATGGCCTTTATTGAGGTGCAGACCGGTGATTATTTCGGCGAAGATGACATTGAACGGCTGGAGGATGATTACGGGCGAACATAACAGGAAGTTTAAACATGGAGGAGCAAAAATTGGACTTGGTCGTGGTTATCATGGCTGGAGGGGCAGGCACAAGATTCTGGCCGTTGAGTACGGAAGAAACACCAAAGCAGTTTCTTAAACTGTTCGGCGACCGCACCTTATTGCAAAAGAGCTTTGATCGCGTTTCGAATCTTGTGCCTCCTGAGCGGATACTGGTTTTAACGAATGAGACATTTGTTGCAATGGTACGAGAGCAGCTTCCCCAGATTCCGGTCGAAAATATTATCGGGGAACCCATAAGGCGCGATACGGCTGCTGCCGTGGGTCTTGCTGCAGTGCTGTGCCGCAGACGTTTTGGCAACCCGGTCATAGCAACGCTGACCGCGGATCACCTAATTGAACCTGTTGCCCTATTCCAGAAGACCCTGCTTTCAGCGGTGTACAGGGCGGCCGATAATAATGTCCTCTACACCTTCGGCATTGAGCCGACCTACCCGGCCACGGGTTACGGGTACCTGGAACGTGGCATGCAAATTGTCGATGATGAGGGGATTGAACACTTCCAGCTCTTGGGCTTCAAGGAGAAGCCGGACTTAGAAACAGCCCGCCAGTACGTAGCGTCAGGCAGATTTTACTGGAACTCCGGCATGTTTGTGTGGACCGCAGATGCTATCTTGAAACAGATCGAGATACACCTGCCAGGCCATGCTAAAGCCCTTTCCCATGCAGCTACCTTTGATCAGGCACCTCAATGGGATCAAGCCCTCAAGGCGGCATTCGAGTCGCTTCATACGATCTCCATCGACTTTGGCGTGATGGAGAAGGCGCAAAACGTGTGTTGCGTGGCATCCAGGTTTTCCTGGAATGATGTAGGCGGCTGGTTGGCACTGAAGAGCTACCTGCCTAAGGATGAAGCGGGAAACTGCTGTAGAGGGAAGGCTATGACGCTTGATGCAACAGATAATCTGGTCTTCTGTGAAGATTCCAATGAGACCATGGCTTTGATCGGGGTCAAGGACCTCGTGATCGTGCGGGCAGGATCGAGGACCCTAATTACTCATAAGGGTCGCACTGAGGATATAAAAAAGCTTGTTCAGGCCATGGAAGACAAATAGGGAAGGTGTCAACACATGTGTGTGCTGATCACACCTATTGCCAGCGCGCGACAGCTAGCACATACTTGACATATTCAACATGAGTCTGATAATGTTACTTGAAAAAAGGCATCAGAAATTTTTGTTGAGAATGGCTTGATGAAAGGAGGAGACAAATGGCAAAAAAGATCTTGGTAGCCGTAGACGAATCAAAGAACTCTATGAAGGCGGTCAACTACGTGGCAAAAGCCATGCAGCCTACTGCGACGGTTGCGTTATTTAGCGTTATACCGGATCCTACCTCGGCATGCGGCTTGGACAGCCCTTCTCTTACGCCTCTATTTAAAGCAAATAGACAAACATTTTGTTCCATAGAGGACACAAAGAAAGATAAAGTGAAAGGGTTTATGGAGAAGGCCAAGGGGGTCCTGGTGAAAGCCGGTTTTCCTTCCAAGAATGTGACGATTAAGATGCGGAAAAAGAAATCTGGTATTGCAAGAGATATCCTAAAAGAAGCCCGGCAGGGCAAGTACGACACCCTTGTTATTGGCAGAAGGGGCTTGTCGGGTATCAAGGAGTTTTTGTTTGGAAGTGTTTCCAATAAAGTAGTACAACTTGCAAAAAACGTATCTGTTATAGTGGTGGACTGAGTACAAGGCTATGTTTATCCTAAAGGTCTCCCCAGAATAGTTATCCTCCTGGAGACTTTTTTTTCGGCGCCCTGCACGCGAAGCGCTGCCGCAAGGCAGAGGCTTCACTCACCATAACCTGGAGGTCTTGTTTGGACGACCCCTCGTCGACAGAGATACTTCTGCTAGCTCTTCTGATTGTCCTACTCATCTGTTCAGGTTGCTTCTCTGCAACAGAGACAGCGCTCTTTTCTTTGAACCGCATTGAACGCCGTCGCCTCAAGGAGGACAAATCGATCCGCTCGCAGCTCATTGCAAGGGTGTTGCAGCGGCCCCGCGAGTTGCTTTCAACAATCCTCTTTGGGAATACACTGATCAATGTGGCCACAGCGGCAACAGCGACGCTTCTCTTCCAGGGACTCCTTCGTGTGCACAGCCTCACGGCAGCCATTGTCGCAGACTCGCTTTTGGTGCTTTTCATTGGCGATATTATTCCCAAGACAATTGCAGTAAACCAGGCGATGCCTTTTTCACGTGCCGCCATTAAGCCGCTCCACTTTTTTGCAAGAGTTTCAGGTCCGGTGGTGGGCATATTTGACTGCTTGGCCCACGGGATTTTACGGATGTTAAAAGTTCCCGAGGAAGCAGGCGGTGGTCTCAGTCCGTCGGAGATAGAGGTGCTGTTTGAGGAGGCCGGTCGAAGGGAGACAATTACGGCAGAGGAGCGGCGCATCGCACGCAACATTATGCGTTTCTCGGAGACGACAGCTGAGGAGATCATGACGCCTCGTGTGGATATTGTCGCCGCCCCCCTGGACATTTCCCATGAGGCATTGAAGCAGGTGATGATTGAAGCACGCCATTCCCGGATCCCGATCTACGAGGAGAGCGTTGATTACATCGTTGGCTTTGTAAGCACCAAAGAATTTTTCCTGAATCCAGATCGTGAAATCCGCGAACTCCTCAAACCGGTTGCCATTTTTCCGGAAGGTGCAAGAATTCACCGAGTTTTTCGTCACATGCAAAAGAATCTTCTCAATATGGCCGTGATCGTGAACGAGTATGGCGTGACTTCAGGGATTGTAACCATGGAGGATCTCGTCGAGGAAATTGTCGGCGAAATCTATGACGAGTACGAGAGGGCAGAAGAACTCATTCGGCCCATTGGCCCGGATGAGTGGCTCGTGCTTTGCCGGGCTCCCATCGAAGACGTTAATGAGACATGTGGCCTTACCCTTCCCGAGGACGAATCAGTCACGCTGAACGGATATCTCTGTGACGAGTTCGGAGAGATTCCTGCCCCAGGACGGACCATTGAGCGAAAAGGCGCACGTTTCACTATCGTGGAGTCTATGCGGAGACGAATCGTGAGTTGTCGGGTCAAACGGCTTCATGGGGAGGCAGCAGCGGATGACGCTTGAGTTTGTCATACTCCTTTTTTGTATTCTTGGCTCAGGTTTTGGCTCGGGTTCAGAGACCGCTCTTGTGTCGGCGAGTCGAACCCGCCTCCAGCATATGGCCTCTGAAGGCCTGCGGGGCGCAAGGCTCGCCCTTGAAATCCTGAACCAAAGGGAGCGAATCCTGACGGCCACGCTCATCGTCACAAACGTCTTTAATATCGCGGGTAGCGCTATTGCTACAGTCAGTTTCCAGCGCTGGATTGGCTCGCTGGGTGCCATCGTGGCTACAGTGGTCATGACGTGTGTTTTGCTATTGATCGGCGAAATCGTTCCAAAGGCCTATTTCAGACACCATGCTGATGGGATGCTGGTCAAGGCTGCGGCAGTCTGGAGGATTTTGTCGTATATTCTGGCGCCCATCACCTTCCCTGTCCAGCTTTTCACCAACTTGATCTTTCGCCTTTTCCGGAGCCGTCCCAAGAGCTTTTACACGACCCGTGAGGAGATTAAGCTCGTCCTCGAGGAATCGGCTGAGCGGGGGGGGCTCGGGCGACATGAGCAGGAGATGCTGGAGTCCGCGCTCGACTATGCCACCACGATTGTTCGCGAGGTCATGGTGCCCATCTCGGAAGTCGCCCTTTTATCGGAGACCGCGCGGAGTACGGAGTTAATCGCGCTTGCGCGTGAGCGGGGCCATACACGCATTCCGGTCTACCGGGACCGGGTCGATCAGATCGTTGGGCAGGTGAACGTATTCGACTTGCTCTACGACAAGCAGATGAAGACTTTCATCCGGCCCTATATGCGACTGGCGCGCTTGGTCCCCGACACAAAGCGTATCGATGCGCTCTTCCTTGAGATGCAACGGGCACGCGAAAGCCTGGCTGTGGTCGTAAACGAGTTCGGGGCGTGCATTGGAATTGTAACGCTTGAGGATATTATTGAGGAAATCTTTGGTGAGCTTTCTGACGAACACGAAGATGCCACACCCGAGATTCAAGAGAAGGCCCCAGGGCACTTTCGAGTCAGCGCCAGAACCGATATCGACGACTTGAATGGTGAGACCGGGCTTGCCATTCCAAAGAAGGGTTTCGAGACGGTGGGGGGATATGTCCTCCACCATCTGGGCCGGATTCCTCGGAAGGGAGAGACCTTTCATGACGGGAATCTCGCCGTGCACATCGTTGAAGCAGATCGCTACGGTATCAAGACAGTGGAGCTGATCTGGAGGGAACCTGAAAGTCCGCCTGAAAAGGAAAAGAGAAACCATGCGTTATGATACAGGGCTCAGGGCCTATACCTCAAAGAGGATTGAGGAAATAGAACGTGCGGACATTCTCGTAGGGATTCCCTGTTATAATAATCAAGGAACCATTGCCCATGTTATCCAGATGGTCAGCCATGGCCTTTTCCGGCATTACAAGGATTTGCGGTCTGTCATCATGATCGCTGACGGGGGCTCTACTGACGACACTCGGGAGGTGGCCAAGGAGTTCCAGATCAAGCCCTGGCAGGAGAAGGTCGTCTCAATCTACCGGGGGCCTGCAGGGAAGGGCTCAGCCTTTCGGTCCGTGTTTGAGGCGGCAAAGCGCCTCAAGGTGAAAGCCTGTATGGTCGTTGACTCGGACCTGCGTTCTATTTCCAGCGATTGGGTTAAATATCTCCTGGAGCCAATTCTGGAAAAGGATTACCAGTTTGTTTGTCCTGTTTATTCGCGCTATAAGTATGATGGCACGATCACCAATAACATCGTCTATAATCTGACCCGGGCCCTTTACGGTTTGCGTATCCGCCAGCCCATCGGCGGGGATTTTGCCTTTGTCGGCGAGTTGGCAGCCTACTACATGGAGCAGGATGTCTGGGACACGGACGTTGCCCGCTATGGCATTGATGTCTGGATGACCACCAACGCCATCACCACCAACTTCAGAATCTGCCAGTCCAACTTGGGGGTTAAGATCCATGACGCCAAGGACCCTGCAGAGTCTCTGGGACCGATGTTTCGCCAAGTGTTCCACACCCTCTTTGTGCTCATGGAGCAGCACGAAAGCGTGTGGAAAGCGATCAAGGGGAGCCGGACCGTACCCATGTTTGGGCATCAGGAATTTATGGAGCCTGAGTCCATCCCGGTTGATCTCGGTCGGCTGGTCACGGAGTACAAGGCTGGCTTCCGGCAGTTCAAGGGCCTCTATCGGGATATATTCAGCCCGGAATGTTTCGAAGAACTCAAAAGATGCACTGCCAAGGCCAAGACCAAGTTTATCATGCCCGTCAAGACATGGGTCATGGTCCTTTACGAGATCGCAGCCACTTTCCACCATTGGACCCTCAACCGGACCCAATTGGTCAACCTGGTCACGCCCCTTTATCTTGGCCGCGTAGCATCCTTCATCAACCAGACCCGAAAGATGAGCTCAAGCCAAGCCGAAGAAGTGGTTGAGGAGCAGGCACAGGTCTTTGAAGACTATAAGGATTACCTCATTCAAGTTTGGGATGAAAAGGGGAAGGAAAGGGCCTGATGGGTGACGCCTTAGCCTGTTGACAATGGCCACGCCTCCTATGACCGGTAATCCGCGTTGATCCGAACGTAATCAGTGGAAAGATCGCAGGTGTGCACCATTGCGCTTTTGCTGCCAAGCTTTAGATCAACAACCATGCTGAAGTGATCGGCCTTTAAGACCTTGGTCGCTGCTGCTTCGGCCTCTTTGCCACAGCCCAACCCATGTTTGACCACGCGTACATCGTCAAAGTAGATATCGATCCTGTCCAGATTAATCGGCACACCAGACCGGCCTACAGCAGCCATGATGCGGCCCCAGTTGGCATCCTCTCCAAAAAGGGCCGTTTTTACCAGAAGGGAATTGGCAACTGCATAAGCCACCCTTGTGGCATCCGCCTTGCTTGATGCTCCTCGCACCTCGATGGTCACCAGTTTGGTCGCCCCCTCCCCATCCCGGACGATCTGTAGGGCCAGTGTGAAGAGAACGTCATTTAAGACTTCCTGAAATGCTGTGGCGCACGCAGCATCTTGCAGGTTTAAACCGGACAGGCCGTTGGCAAGAAGAAGGACTGTGTCGTTGGTGCTGGTGTCCCCGTCGACCGTGATTGTATTAAACGATCCTGCTACTGCATCCTTTAGGGCCTGACCCAGGAGGTCTGGCCGTGCGCCGATGTCTGTACAAATAAAGCAAAGCATGGTTGCCAAATCCGGTCGAATCATACCCGCCCCTTTCGCCACAGCAGCCACGGTAAAGGTCTTGTCACCGACACTTCCCTGCCTTGAAGCGGTCTTAGGAAATGAGTCAGTCGTCATGATCGCCTGGGCGACGTCATAAAGTCCTGAAGGGCTGAGCTGGTCGGCAAGTTTAGGCACGGCAGCTTCAATCGCAGAAATATTCAGGCGCTGACCAATCACCCCCGTGGATCCCACCAGGACCATCTCTTCAGGTATCTTGAGGGCTGCGGCGGCTGCCCGTGCTACGGCCTTGGCATCTTCAATTCCTTGTTTGCCCGTACACGCATTGGCGTTACCACTGTTTGCCACAATGGCCTGGCAACGCCCGGATTTGATCCGCTTTTTGTCAAGGAGCACAGGAGCTGCCTGTACCTGATTGGTCGTGAAGACGCCGGCTGCACAGGCAGGTACCTCAGAGAAGATCATGCCCAGGTCCTTGTTTCCGCCCTTTTTTAGACCGGCACTGGCGCTACCAGCAACAAATCCTGGAACTTGCAAAAGCATGGCAAAATCTTTCTTAAATGATCATAAAATATTTTTTTTCTCACAGAGCGCCTAGAACCTTAGAGTTCTTGAAGTGAATTCTTGAGAGGAGGATCCACCTCAAACTGTGATTCTGCTTACGCAGGAATTCTTGCCAAGAAATTATCTCCGTGATCTCTGCGTGCTTGAGCGCCTAAAAGGCGCGGGCGAGAGAACCCTTATGCGCCGAAGGCGCTTTGCCTATTTTCCACAACACTTCTTATACTTCTTCCCGCTGCCGCAAGGGCAAGGTTGATTGCGGCCTACTTTCTTTTCGGAGCGCCGCACTGGCTGCTTGGCACTCTCGCCTCCGTGTGAATAAACAAGCCGATCCTGCTTGGTCTTTTCCTTTGCAGCTATCTCCTCAGGTCGAGAGATTTGGACGCGAAACAGAAATTTCACGGTTTCTTCCTTGATGCGTTCAATCATGTCCATGAACATCTCGAAGCCTTCCTGCTTGTAAACTACCAGTGGATCCTGCTGCGCGTAGCCCCGTAGCCCGATACCTTCTTTCAGGTGATCCATGGCAAGGAGATGTTCCTTCCAAAGGTTGTCCACAACTTGAAGCATGATCATCTGTTCCAGCTGTCGAAACTCCTCGACCCCGAAAGTCTTCTCCCTCTCGTCATATATTTTCATAGCCGATTCAAAGATCAACTCAGAAAGCCCATCCCGGGTGAGGCCATCCATGGTATCTCGGTCCATAGCGAGCCGGAAGCCAAACTGTTGGTAAACAGCTTCCCTGAGACCTTTCATATCCCATTCTTCCGGGAGTACTTTTTCATCACCAAAGGTATCAGCAATCTTTTCAGATAACGTGTGTATCATCTCCTCAATGGCGGGTCTGAGGCTTTCGCCGCTCAACGCCTCACGGCGTTGTTTGTAGATCACCTCACGTTGCTGATTCATTACATCATCATACTTCAGAAGCTGTTTGCGTATTTCAAAGTTATGGCCTTCTACCTTTCGCTGGGCATTCTCTATGGCCTTGCTGATCATGCTGTGTTCAATCGGCTCACCTTCTTGCATACCGAGCCGCTCCATGATCGAGGACATACGCTCGCCCCCGAATATACGTAGCAGGTCATCTTCCATGGCGAGATAAAACCGTGATGAGCCGGGGTCGCCCTGCCGGCCAGAACGGCCTCGCAACTGATTGTCGATGCGACGGCTTTCATGCCGCTCGGTCCCGATGATGTGAAGACCCCCGAGTTCTTTGACCCCTTCTCCAAGGACAATGTCCGTGCCGCGGCCAGCCATGTTGGTGGATATTGTCACATGCCCTTTTTGTCCGGCCAGGGCCACGATTTCGGCCTCCCTTTCATGATTTTTGGCGTTCAGGACCTCATGCTTGATCTTCTTCTTTGTGAGCATGTGGCTCAGCTTTTCCGATTTTTCAATGGATATGGTACCCACCAGCACGGGCTGCCCTTTTTTATGAAGTTGTTTGATTTCCTCAACCACAGCCTTGAATTTTTCAGCTTCTGTTTTGTAGATAACATCTGGATAGTCGATTCGAATCATCGGTTCATTGGTCGGGATGACGAGGACATCCAGGTCATAGATCTTCTTGAATTCCGCAGCCTCGGTGTCAGCAGTACCAGTCATGCCAGCCAATTTTTGATACATCCTGAAGTAATTCTGGAAGGTGATCGTGGCCAGGGTCTGGTTCTCCCCAGCTACGGTCACTCCCTCTTTAGCCTCAACGGCTTGATGCAACCCATCACTCCAGCGTCTGCCGGGCATCATCCGACCCGTGAACTCGTCTACGATAATCACCTGTCCGTCCTTGACGACGTAGTGAACGTCTTTATCGAATAACCAGTAAGCCTTGATTAACTGCCGCGTTACGTGAAACCGCTCAGAAGCTTCACGATAGAAAGCTTCGGCCTTACGGCGCTGTACTCTTTTCTCCATGCTGGTCAACTGGTCGTTTTCATCGATCTTTCGTAACTCTTCGTCGAGATCAGGTACGATATAGTCATCAGCGTGGCCCCCGTAGATGAGTTTGAGCCCTTTCTCGGTGAGTTCTACCAGGTTTTGGTTTTCCTCAATAGTGCAAAAAAGGTCCTGATCGATTTGGGGTAGCAATTTCTGAGTGGAAAGCTGACCCTCAAGTTTTTCCAATTTTTTCTTTATGCCGGGCCGCTTCGCAATCAAATCGAGAAATCGCAAATTCTTGGGGTCTCCCCGTTTGACTTTTAGCAGAAGCTCAAGGACGCCATCTCCTTCACCCTCCTCCTCAATCCTTTTCACGGCCTCATCCAGGATGGTGTGTATGAGGCGGTCCTGGTGTCGTTTCAGCTTGATGACCTGCGGCTTCACTTCTTCGTACAGTTTTTCGCCAGCATATTCAACCGGGCCTGAAATAATCAGTGGCGTCCGTGCCTCATCAACAAGGATGCTGTCCACCTCATCCACAATGGCATAATGGAGATCCCTTTGCACCATCGACTCCAAGGAGAACTTCATGTTATCACGCAGGTAATCAAATCCGAATTCGTTGTTGGTTCCATAAGTAATGTCAGCGTTGTACGCTGCCTGTCGTTGGGGGTCGTCCAATCCATGAACAACGGTCCCAACCGATAGGCCGAGAAAACGGTAAATGCTTCCCATCCATTCAGTGTCCCGCCGGGCTAAATAATCGTTTACAGTCACCACGTGCACGCCTCGGCCGGTCAAGGCGTTCAGATAGGCGGGGAGCGTGGCAGCCAAGGTCTTTCCTTCACCGGTTTTCATTTCAGCAATTTTGCCCTGGTGCAGCACAATGCCGCCAATCAGCTGGACGTCAAAATGGCGCATCTTTAGTGTACGCACCGATGCCTCCCGGACTACGGCAAAAGCCTCTGGAAGAAGTTCATCCAACGTGGCGCCTTGGTCAATCTGTTCCTTAAAAATTTGAGTCTTAGCTCTTAATTGATCATCGCTCAGGGCCTGCATTTCCGGCTCTAAGGCATTGATTTGCTCAACAATCGGCCTGAGCTTGTTAAGCTCTCGCTCGTTTTTGCTCCCGAATATCTTTTTTAATACATTTCCAATCATGATACGAAAATCTTTCCATTATGGTCTGGCGAGGTGACAAGTTTTGTTCCAAATTGGGTCGACCAAGCTCAGTTTAGGAGTATACCAAAGAAACCAGATACGAACAACGGGATTTCAAATGGCGAGGCTGAGCCTGATAGATTCAGTTGAGGATATACTTTGCAGGGTTCGTAGGGATGCCGTTTAGATGAACTTCGTAATGCAGGTGTGGTGCTGTGCTTCGTCCGGTATTTCCTACCAGGGCGATTTTATCTCCACGCTTGACACGAGTGCCTGCTTTCACCAGATATTTTTTCAGATGACCATAGCGCGTCACCATCCCGTATCCATGGTCAATCACCATGGTCTTGCCCAGTGCCCCCTTAACACCCACAAATGTGATCACACCGTCGGCAGGCGCAATAACCGGGGTCCCCTCGCGCGTGGCAATATCGATGCCCTGGTGAAATTCCTTTAGGCCAGTAAAAGGAGATATCCGATATCCAAAACCGGAAGAGACCCATCCTGTGGTTGGCCGGATAGCAGGTGTTGAAGCAAGCAGAGATTTTTGACCCTGCAAATACTTATGAAGTTGATCAAAAGCCTGTTTCTGGACCGCTGAAGCCTCACTGAGATATTCCACCTGGGCGTGCATTTCCCGAAGCAAACCGTCATGGTTGTCAGTAAGCGATACGCTGCTATCCAAATCCTCGGGCATGGAGCCGCCCATGCCAAAGACGGCGTCCTGGTCGGTAGGCCGCTCAATATTGGCAATCACCCGTATTTTTTTCTCAAACTCTTGCATGGCAATCATGTCTGATCTGAGGGTGCTGATTTTTTTGGCAAAGGCTTGAATCTGAGCCCGCTGGTTTGTGACTTCGCGCTCGAGGGCTCCAACGGAAGGTAGGGCCTTCTTTAGCTTGCAATACTCATGGACTATGAGAGAGATTGCGATGAGGCTCAAGACAATAAAGCACGTCGCAAATGAAACAAAGGCCCTTGAAAACTTAAACTGCTTTACCTTGGAGGTGTCTTCTGGGACGATAAGAAATGTTATCTGCCGCTTTGCCAAATCATTCACCTCCAAATGGAGATAATGGAACAAATGGATAGTAATGGCAAAATTTACAACCATTTATCATAGCCACATTGGCCTGTCAAGGATTTTGTCCGGCAACCCCTTTTGTATTTTTGATATGCAAATACTACGCCAACAACAGCTTCTTATTAAGAAGCTGTTGACCAAGGAACAACTTTTTCATCTTCACATCAGCCTCAAACACCAGGACCAGCGATATTGAGGGTCGAAATTCTTAGGCTGGGGGACCCGAATGGCCCGTAAAATTTCAGGTCTGTGCCAACGCCATCCACGTTGCGAAACAGCTCAATCAGATTGCCAGAGATGGCAATCCCCTTCACAGGGAACACGGTTTCACCATCTTTGATCCATAACCCTGCTGCCCCAACAGAGAAATCTCCTGAGATGGGGTCAGCGGTGTGGAGCCCTATAATATCTGTTACCATAAGACCTTCGGGCAAAGAAGACAAAAGCTCATCTGGGGCAAGCGAGCCATTCTGGATGTAGAAATTAGTCGCCTGAACCGAGGGAGGGGCCTTAATTCCGTGCCGTCCAGCGTTACCCGTTGAACATCGGCTCTCTTTGTTGGCTGTGTACTGGTCGTAGAGGAAGCCCTGTAAAACCCCTTCTGAAACCAACACGCTTCGTTCATGAGGCGAGCCCTCATCATCGAATGGGCTGGAGGCAAGGCCGCCCGGATACAGTCCATCGTCCACGATCGTTATATGAGGCGAAAAAACTTGCTTTCCCATTCGTCCAATGAGTAAAGATTTTCCTTTTTGAACATTGTCGGCCGTAAAAGACGCGGAGAGAACCTTTAGGATGTCTGACGCGACCCAGGGGGGCAATACGGCAGGGGCCTGTCGACTCTTCACAGAGCGGGCACCGAGCATCGTGACGGCTCTTCTAGCTGCGGTGGCACCGATTGAAGCCATGTCGATTTGGTCGAAAAAAGAGGAGAAGCCATAATCCCAGCCGATTTCTGCGTTTCCCCCATCCTCTGCCACGACCAAGATACTCCCGGACACGAGCGTTTTCTCATAAGAGAGCTTGAGGCCGGTATGGTTACAGATGGTTATGCTGCCCGCTGTTTCGTGATAAGCCGCCTTGCGAACCTTCTTGATGCGTGGGTCGCTTGATCTGGCTGCAGCTTCAAGGCTGCGCGTCCTGTCAATCTTCTCCTCAACAGGTATCCTTTGAAGATCATGATCGAATTGGTCGAGTTGAGGTGGCGGGCTGGAGGAGGGAAGAGGAAATCCAACAAAGGGGTCCGGGTCTGTAACACTGGCCCCCTGAACGACCTGCTCAATCAGATCGGAAACAATTTCTGGCGATAGGTCTGTCGAGAAAGCAAACCCCGGCCTTTGACCCTTTAATACTCTCAGACTAAGACCAGCGTTTTCAGATGTGACAAACACATCTATAACGCCGTCTTTGATTTC
This sequence comes from Deltaproteobacteria bacterium, assembly GCA_003647275.1. GTDB lineage: Bacteria > Desulfobacterota > Desulfobacteria > Desulfobacterales. Next base: position 22,147 of record QMMN01000021.1, on the reverse strand, counting down.
AATGGTAAGGCCCCTGGAGCAGGTCATAAAGGCCTCGTAACCATCCAGGCCTTTATGAGAGAGTCGGGCCATGATTGAGTCGGCAATCGACGAGATATCAGTCATCCGGGCTACCCTTCACTCAGAAATTTTAGCATGGCAATTTCATCACAGTCTGGGAACTTCACACACTTAATACACTCTGCCCAAACTTTTTGCGGAAGCATGGCCTTATCTATGATCTGGAATCCATGCCTGTTGAAAAAATCGGGCCGATAGGTCAGGGTGAACACACGCCTGATTCCAAGGTCATCAGCTTCGGCCAGGGCGGCAGTGACCAGTGCAGAGCCGATCCCCTCTCTTTGGTGTTTCTCGCAAACAGCCAGGGAGCGTATCTCTGCCAGATCTTCCCAACAGACATGAAGGGCGCAAATACCGAGAATAGAACCGGTGCTTTCCTCCTCAAAGACGCTAAAGTCTCTCACGTCGTCATAGAGGTTACTCAAGGCTCGGGGCAGTAGTTCCCCACGGTCGGCATATTTTTTCAGGAGATGGTGAATCTCCTTCACGTCTCTTATAGTGGCTTTGCGTATCATAGCTCCTAAGTCCGCAAAAAGATTCCCCTTGACGGCTTGAAAGCAGTAAAAAAAACAACGACATCTGCATTGGAGCGCGCTTTAGCAACAGCCTGTCAATATCTGATGTGGTCTTGTCCTTGTGCAGATGAAGTGATTTTGGTCCTGATTCGCGCGAACAAGAGATAATATATAATCAGTATGGGATAAGGCAAAAACGCTTGTTGAAAATTACCCTTAAAAAACGCATAGGTAGAATACGCTATACAACAAAATATGATAAGAATTTGTAGCCAAACGATAGCACGCATCATGGCTTTTCGTGGGTTCTTCTATTTTTACTCAGTATTGACACGGATTCCGTCATCTACTAATTTTTGAAGCATATTACAAATGATTTAAAAAGACCAGGATTTTTCAGTTTGGAAAGCCCCATGCTTCACGTCGACATGCCCTTGCTCAACACCCCTGCCAAGCCGATTTTCCTTTGACCACGGTCTGTTTCGCCCATATACAAAAAAGCTCTATAAAAGGCCAGCAGACCCAGGAGCATCAAGGGTGGCCCCGTGCTGCTCACTTGCGATGACCCTGGATGAATCTCCAGTACCAATATTGTCTTTTTGCCTGTTCGTTCATTTTTCCCCCTGATTTTCTTCAAACCTCTGCCGCCCCCATACAGGGATTCGCGTCAAGGCTTATGTCCCTGGCAGGCTGGCCCAAGGCTTCAGGCTCATCTCCTTTGCTATGGACAGATTGTCATTATAACCCGTTTTCTTTTTGAAAAACAAAAGCCGCAAAGGCTCCTGAACCTACCAGCTGCGTTGGTCACCCTTGTGGCTCCAAACGAAAAAGCCATGCGGTCAAGGGGGGCATGCCAACTCCTTTGAGCCTTCGTGGCCCTGTTTTAAGTTATTAATCTAGAAATTTACTTTTTTGAACTTAAGGCGGAATAACCTAAGGGCGTTGAAAACTCGGGCTACGGCTCCAAGAAGACGCCAAGATTCGAGTTGCAAAAAAAATCATTTTATTGCTATGATTTTAAAATGAGGAAAAATCACATCAAAGAAAACGAGTTGAAAGCAGCGGTCACCTTTTTAAAAACGGTCCCCCCTTTTAGCGGTCTCAAGGACCAAGACCTCAGAAGGCTGTCGGAAAGTTTAAGCGAGGGATTCTATCCCAAAGGGACCCTTATATTCAGCCAGGACAGGACCGACATTGACGCCCTCTACTTGATCAAGAGTGGCGGCGTTAAGTTATATCTTAAAGATGAAGAGAATATGGAAATACTTAAGGCGTACAGAGGGCCTGGTGATTATTTCGGGGCACTCGGCATCATCATGGAAACAAAGGCTTATTTAAATGTGGAGGCCGTTGAGGATACGTATTGTGTTCTTGTCCCCAAAAAAAATTTCCAAGATTTCCTCAATGCGAATCCAGGGTTTTCAGCCTTTTATTTAAAGAGTTTTTGCGAAAAATACATTCATGCAGCCTACTACGAGCTACGCAAAAAAAGGGTTAGCCCCAAAGCCGAAACCACCCTTTGCCTTTTCAGCCAGAATATAGGCGGTATCATAAAAGGAACTCTCCACACCTGCCTGCCTGATGAGACAGTTCAGACAGCATCCCAAAAAATGGCCAAATACCACATAGGTTCACTCCTCGTAAAAGACAGAAACGGGGAGTTAAAGGGAATCATTACGGATAAGGATCTCAGGAGAAAGGTCGTTGCAAAAGGAATCAGCTATGACGACCCCGCCAAGTCCATCATGTCATTCCCTGTAAAGACTGAACCAGCGCAGGCGGTCTGCTTTGATGCCCTCCTTTCCATGCTGAAAAACCGTATCCATCACCTTGCTGTTGAACGACAGGGAGATATCATAGGTGTTGTCACAGCTCATGACATACTGTTGTTGCAGGGAAATTCTCCTATAGTGCTGTTCAGGGAAATAGCTGCCCAGACAGAAATCGAAGGGCTTTATCCCCTTTCCAAAAAAAATCGGGATGTTGCAAGGGCCCTTGTTCAGGACGGTGCAAAGGCCAACAATATTACGCGCATGATTACGGTGCTCAATGACCAGATATTGGACCGCATCCTGACCCTCCTGATAGAGGAAATGGGATCCCCACCCGTGCCATTTTGCTGGATGGTCTTGGGAAGTGAGGGGAGAAAGGAGCAGACTTTTTCGACCGATCAGGACAATGCCATTATATACGAAGACCCTGATGGCCCCGACCAGGAAAAGGAGGCCCGGGAATATTTCGTGAAATTCGCCCAAAAGGCCGTAGGCCACCTTGCTGCATGCGGTTATTCTCTATGCAAGGGAGACATAATGGCTTCAAATCCCAAGTGGAACCAGCCTTTCTCAGAGTGGCAGAAGCTCTTTGACCACTGGATATTTTCTCCTGACCCCCAACAGGTTCTCCACTCAACCATATTTTTTGACTTCAGACCTGCTTTTGGCAAGATGGAGTTGGCTCACAGGCTGCGAAACCATTTGGTCAAAAGAGGTCTCCATGAAAAGATCTTTATCCACCATCTGGCAAGGGACTGCATGGCTGCAAGGCCGCCCCTTTCTTCCCTGTTTAAGAATTTCATGGTGGATAAGGACGGCAAACATAAGGGGCATATTGATCTGAAGACAAAGGGACTTGTGCCGTTTGTTGATTTCGCCCGTCTCATGTCACTTGACAATGGGATTACAGCTACAAATACCCTTGAGAGAATAGAGTCCCTTAAGGAGCAAAATTTCATATCCAAAGACCTTGCCGCAAGGATAAGGGAGTTGTACGAATTTCAGATGCAACTCCGCCTCGTGCATCAACTCAATATGGCAGAAAATGGTAAGGACCCCGACAACTACATAAACCCTTCTGAACTTACAGATATTGAAAAACATACCCTCAAGAAAGCATTTTTACTCATTGGCGAGATACAAGTTTTTATAGGGGATTATTTTCACCTGAACCTGGGATGAGGTGAATGCCCTATCGCGACACGCGGCAAATATACGGATGGTCCATGGCAAAGGAAATCGAAAAAAGAATAGAGACTCTTATCGCACAGGGAAAGACAAAGAAAGAGATATACGACATACTGTCAGCTAAAATGGATGAGGACGAGTTTGAAAGGTACCTGCGCAATTGTGCGGAGCTTTCCAGGAAGGACTCGTACTACGGATGGAACCTTTTGCTTCTGGCAACCCTTGCGGCCGTTACCTTTTACGGGCTGGGGGAAATAGTCGCATCCATTGCAGACACAGGAATTAACAACCTGATTATTGCTCTCTGGAGTTTTGTGGTGCCTGGGGTAAACATTTACCTTATTTGGCTGATATACAGGTTCAATCGTTTGGGTTACATGTTTTTGTTCATTTTGAGTGCCCTTTCCCTCCTTCGACCTGAAAACCGTTCACTTATTGGCCTTGTCCAGACTATTCCTCTGATCGTACTATCAGGCTTTCTTTACCTCAAGCTCTTCCCAAAGGGTGGAAAGGATTACTGAACTAAAAGCAACGCAACATACGCCCATCAAACAGACCTGTTTGCCCGCCCACGAGTACAAAAAAGGCAGATAATTCAGGAATTTTGAATTCAGGAATTCAGGAATTAAAGGTATTCTATTGATTTTAATCCCTGAATCCCTGAATCTAACATGCAAATTATGGATCAGGTACTAATCGCTGTCGCTTTTCCTTTGCCCCTTGGATAACGGATATTTTCGACCATATCCTGGATTTCCTGTGGGGGCTCTGGGGTGAACTTTGAAACGATAAGGGTCAGCACAAGGTTGATGAGCATACCGACAGTCCCTATCCCCTCAGCGCTTATTCCAAAGAGCCACGGTTTCACGCCAAGGAATTTGATCTGAATGATATAGAATGCAGTGAAGATGATGCCGGATGCCATCCCCACAATGGCCCCTTCCTTCGTCGTCCTCTTGTTGAATATGCCAAGGACAAGAATGGGAAAAAAGCTGGACGCTGCAAGGCCAAAGGCAAAGGCCACCACCTGGGCAACGAACCCTGGGGGGTGTATGCCAAAGTACCCTGCAACACAAACAGCCACACCGATCATAAGGCGGCCCAAGAGGAGTCGTTGTTTTTCAGTGGCATTTGGGTTTATCAATCTGTAATACAGGTCATGGGAAACAGAGGAGGCTATCACCAGGAGCAGGCCTGATGCTGTTGATAGAGCTGCGGCAAGTCCGCCAGCGGCGACCAGCGCAACAACCCATGCCGGAAGATTGGCAATCTCAGGGTTTGCCAGCACCATGATGTCGCGGTCAATATAAAGCTCGTTGGGATTGGTAGTCGGCCTGTTTGAAACGAGGCTTTGTCCAAAATTACCAAACTCCTCTGTGAACTTGGGTTTTCCCGCAAATGGCTTGCCTGCCCTGTATTGTATGATCCCGTCATTGTTTTTGTCTATCCATGCGACGAGCCCTGTCTCTTCCCAATTCTTAAGCCATGTGGGAGCTGCCTTGTATTCTTTACCGTTTAAGGTGTCGATCATATTGTAACGGGCAAACCCCGCCACAGACGGGGCGGTGGTGTACAAGATGGCGATGAACATCAGGGCAAAGCCGGCACTCAGCCTTGCGGACTTGACATTGGGAACCGTATAAAAACGAACGATCACATGTGGAAGGCCGGCCGTTCCTACCATGAGGGCAAAGGTGATGCAAAAGACATCGATCATCGACTTGTTGCCCGGGCCAAAGGCGGAGGTGTATTCCGCAAAACCAAGGTCTCTGTTCAGGTTATCAAGCACATCGAGAAGGAATACCCCTGCATTTGTCCCGTGGGCCACGGGACTGCCCAATCCTATCTGTGGGATAAAATGCCCTGTTGTCTTGATGGAGATGGCAATGGCAGGGATCAAATAGGCAATAATAAGCACGCAGTATTGCGCAACCTGTGTCCAGGTAATACCTTTCATTCCTCCGAGGACTGCATACAGGAAGACTATTGCCATGCCGATTAAGACACCAGTGTTGACGTCAACCTGCAAGAAACGGCTAAACACGATCCCCACACCGCGCATCTGGCCTGCAACATATGTAAAGGAGACAAAGATGGCACAGATAAGGGCAACGGCCCTTGCCGTGTTGGAATAGTAGCGGTCACCCACAAAATCGGGCACCGTATATTTCCCAAACTTCCTGAGGTAAGGGGCAAGAAGAAGGGCCAGGAGAACATATCCTCCTGTCCAGCCCATAAGATAAATACAGCCAGTATATCCCATAAACGAAATAAGACCTGCCATGGAGATAAAAGATGCGGCGCTCATCCAGTCTGCCCCTGTAGCCATACCATTGGCCAAGGCTGGTATGCCACCTCCTGCCACATAAAAGCCTTTGGTATCCCTGACCCTTGATGCCCACGCAATGCCTATATAGAGGCTAAAGGTGATTCCGACCATTATATAAGTCCATGCAAGAATAGACACTTTTCTGTTTCTCCTTTCTATTTAGAAATAGTGAAAGCAAAGGGGAGTTTTGTAGAACGTGTTATCTGCAAAACCCTGACGCAAGATATCTCTATTCATAAACATCGTATTTCCTGTCCAGCTTTGCCATGAAGATGCAATAGACAAAAATAAGTACTACAAACACATAAATGGAGCCCTGCTGTGCAAACCAGAAACCTAAGGGGAATCCGCCGAGTTTTATCTGGTTGAGCTGGTTGGCGAGGAGGATTCCAAACACATACGAAACTATCGCCCAGACGCTCAACAGAACTGTCATCATAGAGAGATTCTTTCTCCAGTATTCCGCCATTTTCCTTTTATCCATACTTTCCTCCCTTTGTTATTTTTCTTCCAAAAAGGACTACAAATAATTGGTTCTATCTTACCCCCCCTATTCTCAGAAGGTCTTTAAGCAGACTAATTCCCTCCTTATAGAGCAAACTTATTTGTCTCTGGAATATAAGTGCGGTGGCAAACGCGTCGCCATACGCATCGTGCCTGTCAGGCATCTTTATATTGAATCTTTTGGCCAGGCCATCTAAATGAACAGTCCTTGTCTCTTCCATTGCGACCTTGCCTGGGTCTTCTATCCTCTGGATACACCTTGCTATCATGGCTGTATCGAGGACTCTGTTTGCAAGGGTTATTCCGAAGTTTTCCTTTAACGCCAAGTCTAAAAATCTTATATCAAAGAATGTGTGATGTCCTACCAAGATGTCTCCTTTGCAAAACTCAAAGAACCGGGCAAGAACATCAGATACTGGAGGCAAACCCTTCAACTTACTTGGTGTGAGGTTGTGAACTACCACCGAGTGGTGAGGGATGTTACGTTCCGGTTTTACCAATTCATAGAAACTCTTTGAAAGATCAACGCGCCCATTGCTGACACCGATCGCCCCTATTGAAAGGAGCACGTCCCCTTCCTTCGGTCTAAGTCCAGTGGCCTCTGTGTCAAAAACAATGAATTCCACATCTTTGATAGACTTTTTCAGGTCCAGATTCTTTACCTGCTCAAAGCAGTGCCTGAACACATCTGGAATATCCACAGATCGAAGTTTTTTTTCATAGGCCTTCTGTTTAAGGTACGTAAAAAGCATGTATTAATTTTGTACTGATGCTGTTAGTATAAAGTCCCTTATGAATCTAAAGCTTTCGGCAAAGAGTCTCCTTTCATCAGGGGAAAGTTCACCAGGCTCAAGCATCCAGTCCAAAGTCTTTTTCTCCTCCAATGCCTTTTGCAAGCATAGTCTCACAAACCATTCATATACTGTTTCAAGATCGCTGGCTTTTTCTCTGGTGATTACTCCTACATCACAAAGGGCCTTTATGCGGTCGATGGTGCTGAATGCCATGATTCCCTTTTCAATGGCCATAAAGCGCACAGTATCAACAAGAAGGGTTAGCACATCATTCTTAAGGCCGAGTGTTTCCCTGTGCACATCTGAAAGGACTACCCTGTCACGGTAAAAACATATGGGGATGGCGGTTGCATTATTCTTCATCCTCAACCGGCCTAAAAACTCGGGCTCGCGCCTTGCAAGCTCAAATACGTATCCCCTGAATTCGTCGACAGTTTCATGTTCCTCGCAAATACCCCTGAGATCAAACATCCGGAGGCCATTGGAGTCGAGGGGGATTTTACCCCCCACCAATTCCATAAACCATTCTTTCCACTTTGATTCAGGAAGACACAATACCTGTCCGTGTTCCCGGTGCAATAAACCGCATTCCACCAGACCATTCTTAACCATCGCGGCGAGTGCTTTGACGTAGGCCTCTGTCTCATCTTTCAATCCATCTTTCGGGTCTTTATATATAAATCCCTCGAGATAATTCTCCCCGAGCAGCGTTTCTTTGCGGCCTGGAGTTCCAAAGGTAACCCAGCAAAAATCCAGTACGGGAAGTTCCCTTTTCTGTTTTCTCATTTTTTCAATTGCTAGAACCATAAGCCTTTTTGTAAGGGTGTCCCTGAAGGTGCTCATGAGCAGGCAAATTTGGGACATCCGGCCACCTTCTCTCAGGAGCACTTCCTGCACAATGGACATATCCCGCACGCATTTTTTTATTCCGGTAAGGTCTTTTTGCTTGTAAATGCTTCCTACAACAGCTACAGGATTTGCGCCCTGCAAGAGTATAAGGTCGTGCTGGGAAATCACACCGTAGAGTTTGTCACCTTTCGTGACTACCATGTGATGACAATGGTTTTCCACCATACGCAGGGACGCTTCAAAGCACGAGTCATTACAATCGAGACTAAGTAGATTTTTGCTCATGATCTCAGCGGCAGGAACATCACCCCTTCTTCCCCTTGCCAGTATCTTTCTTATAAGATCGTTTTTGGTTACAATCCCAATAGGTCTTTTCCCATCCAAAACGATCACAGAACCAACACCTCTAAACTCCATGATCCGCGCAATCTCGGATGCCGTGGTTTTTCGTTCACAGCAAACAGGCTCTCTGTCTATGAGAAAACCAATTGATGTCTTAAACTGCGAGGAGGTTATATTTCTCTCTCCCGGCAGCCGTGGGAGAGATACGTCCTCTTTGAAGGCCATATGTTCTGCTATCTGCATAGCCAAAGGGCCCTTTATTGTCTTAAAGTATCGCTTGAAGCCTTCAAATCGGTCTTCAAGATATTTGAACACCTCAGGCTTCAACAGATAACAGATGGTGTCCTCAACTACCTCAACTGTATATGCGCATCTTCCTGTCAATATGGTCTCGCTTCCGAAGTGGTCTTTTTCTGAGATATACCTGAGGGTGACGGTGGTTGTCCCGTCCCTTGTGAAACAGTGTGCTACCCCCGAATTCACTAGATACAAAAATGGGCTATCCGTGGGACCAGGGGACAATATAACTTCTCCCTCAGGAAAATAATCAATCAAAAGGGTCTTAACCACATCCCTCAAAACCTGTTCAGGGAGTTCTGAAAAGGGGCGTACCCTTTCCAAAAAATCCAGAACCTTATCTAGAGGAAGTTCTGTCACAGATACTCCTGGTCCTTGATTTTGATCGCCTTAGTAAAACTCCCTCGGGGGTATTGCGAGCCTATCAATTGTCCAGTGTTGACAGATCTCCTACTTTTAACCCGAGTTCTTCAGCTTTAAGCACCCGGCGCATAATCTTGCCGCTTCTCGTCTTGGGAAGCTTGTCTTGAAATGAAATGCTTTTGACAATTACCAGCGGTCCCATTTTCTTCCGAATATGGGCCTTCAGCTCGTTTACTAAGATGTCTTCATCCTCTTCAACACCCTCCTTTAAGATAACGAAAATTTTGGCTATCTCCCCGCGAATCTTATCGGGAACGCCAATGCATGCGGCCTCGGCCACCCACTTGTGGCTTACCAGAGCGCTTTCAATCTCTGCCGTACCAATACGATGACCAGCGATATTGAGGACGTCATCAGAGCGGCCCTGAAGCCAGAAATAACCGTCTTCATCCTTGGTAGCCATGTCACCCGTCAGATAGACCCCGGGCATTTTAGACCAGTAGACCTCTTTATATCTTTCAGGTTCTTTGTATATATTCCTGGCCATGGCTGGCCACGGCTCCTTAATTACTAAAAACCCTCCTTTGCCTGTAGGAACTGGGTTTCCCTTGGCATCCACAACGTCGGCTTGAACTCCCGGGAACGGCTTGTAAGCTGAACCAGGTTTAAGAACATTAGACGGGACAGGGGTTATCATAAACATACCGGTTTCTGTTTGCCACCAGGTGTCCATAATTGGGCAGTTGTGGTTTCCGACATTTTCGTAGTACCATATCCAGGCCTCTGGGTTGATAGGTTCTCCGACTGACCCGAGGAGGCGTAGAGTAGAAAGATCGTATTTTTTAGGATAATGGGCGCCAAATCGCATCAGCATCCTGATGGTGGTGGGCGCAGTGTAAAGAATGGTGACCCCGTATTTGGCGATGATTTGCCACATCCGGTCTGGGGTTGGATAAAGGGGATGTCCCTCGTACATCACCGTAGTCGTTCCAGCAATAAGGGGACCGTAAACAATATAGCTGTGACCCGTTATCCAGCCGGGATCGGCCGAACACCAGAAGATGTCGGTCTCTTTTATGTCAAAAACCCATTTTAAAGTGCGGTTGATTCCCACCTGATAGCCGCCGTGGGTATGGAGAATGCCCTTGGGCTTACCGGTGGTACCTGAAGTATAAAGGATAAAGAGCGGATCTTCGGCATCCATAGAAACGGTTTCAAAACTTTTGCTCTCACCTTCCATCAAATCTTCGTACCAAACGTAACGTCCGTCACTCATGTCGACAGGTATGTCAGCCCATTTTGCCACTATTACTGTTTCAACGGTGGGACAATCGAGCATGGCCTCGTCTACTACTTCCTTCAGCTTGATGACCTTCCCATTTCGGTGGAAACCATCTACCGTAATGATAACCTTTGCCTGGGCGTCATTAACCCGGTCTCGCAGGGCGATGGCGCTGAAACCCGCATAAACTACGCTATGGACAGCTCCTAGCTTGGCACAGGCCAGCATACAAATAGCGATATGTGGTATATTGGGAAGATAGATGGCCACCCGATCACCTTTTCTCACCCCAAGCGATGTGAGTGCATTGGCGACCATATTGGAGGCCCGGTACAGGTCGTAATAGGTCATGCGCGTCCGTTGTCCGGCCTCGCTCTCAAATATGATGGCCACCTTGTTTTTGCGGTGGGTTTTGACGTGCCGATCCAGGGCATTGTAAGCGATATTCGTTTTGCCGTTGACAAACCATTTGTAGAATGGGGCGTCGGAGCGATCAAGTACTTTGTCCCACTTCCTGAACCAGTCCAATTCCATAGCCGCTTCTTCCCAAAAGCCCTCAAGGTCTGTTTTTCCCTTCCTTACCGCATTTTCATAGTCGTTCGGATTGATGTTCGCGTTAACCACTAGTTCAGGTAGCGGGCGAAAGAGACGCTTTTCATTCATCAAGGCCTCGGTGGTCTCTTCTCTTTCTGGGTGAACTTCTTCCTTGTTGGGTTCCTTCGCTACAACTTCCATGGATTTCCTCCCTTCTTTGTTTTAGTGAGATAGGTGATTGTAATAGTCCACCGTTCGGGGCAAGGAGAACCGCTTCTCTTGTCCCCTCAACTGTTTACAAATGATCGGCGAGTTTCCCCTAACAACAACTAACAGCAACATCTGTGCCAGCACGGTTAAGCCCGTGTCGTCATGGACAACTGATGACTATCTAATTGTATTGACAGGATAAAGTAGGCTATTGCAGCTGAGGAAAAGTAAGAAAGACATAGACGACGACATGAAAGAGCGGGGTGATGTTCCCCGGAAATAGTGCAACTCACCCCGCTTGCAAAAACCTCATTTTCAAAAAATGCTATGCAACAATGACGGGGATTTCAGGTTCAAAAATCCAATCCCGGCCAAAAATCATCCTGTCGAAATTAACCCGAATCCCGCAAGTGTCTTTTCAAACCCTTGTATTTCCGGCTTTGGTGGCAAGATCCCTTCACCGACTGTGGGAAGGATAGCTTTATTCAAAAAAACCATAAAGCTTACTCGGATAAATCTCTACTTGTTATCACTCTGCTTGGCGCTTGTAACCACTTCATATAGAGCCGCACGCCTTCCTCCACAGTCCTGAAGGGCGCCGTATAACCTGTCTCGCGCAACGCGCTAATATCCGCCTCGGTGAAGCTTTGGTATCGTCCCTTCAGGTGTTCGGGGAATGGAATGTATTCGATCTCACCACGACCGTGGTAGTCAATAACGGCCCGGGCCACGTCGTTAAAACTCTGGCTACGGCCGGTACCCACATTGAAGATACCGGATTTATCAGGGTGGTCCATGAACCACAGGTTCACGTCCACCACATCACCCACATAGATAAAATCGCGGCGCTGCTCGCCATCCGCATATCCATCGCTCCCTTCGAACAACTTCACTTTGCCCTCGGCAAGAACCTGGTTGTTGAAGTGGAAGGCCACACTGGCCATGGAACCCTTGTGTTGTTCGTTGGGGCCGTAAACATTGAAATAGCGAAACCCGGCGATCTGGCTCTCAGCATCAGGCAGCAGCCGGCGTACGTATTGGTCGAACAGAAACTTGGAATAACCGTAGACGTTCAGGGGTTTCTCGTGTTCGCGGGCTTCTTTAAACACCTTGCCCGCTCCATAGACCGAGGCGCTGGAGGCATACATATAGGGGATACGCCGTTCCAAACAATAATGGAGAAGTTCCTTGGAGTATCCGTAATTGTTGCGCATCATGTAACGGCCGTCCCACTCCGTGGTGGCCGAACAGGCCCCCTGGTGGAAGACCGCTTCGATAGGCGGGCTGAAGTCACTCCCGGCCTTGACCCTCTCCAGGAAATCTTCCTTATCTAGATAATCCTGGATTTTGCAGTCGGCGATATTCCTGAATTTAGCCCCGTGCGACAGGTTGTCAATAAGCAAAATATCCGAGCGACCGCGCTCATTAAGCGCTTTGACAATATTGCTGCCGATAAAACCTGCACCACCTGTTACAATAATCATATCAGTCCTTCATCTGCCAAAAACCGCCCCAATCCCCCTTCCACCAAAGGTCGTGAGCGATTCCATGCGGACGAACCGGTAGAAATATGGTTGCAGACAACGGAGCTGTTCATTTTATCAGTCGCAGCGCTTCTTTAAATTCAGGGGTCCCGGCCCTTACAAGCAATTCGTAGATAAGCATCTCGGTTGATGTAATTGTAATACCGTTATGCCGCATTCTGTCTAAGGCAATCTCCCAATCATGAATGGAACGAGAACCTATCGCGTCGCTTACAACATGGACTGTGTAGTCAGATATTGCAGGTAAAGCTGTTTGTGCCACACAGATGTGCGCCTCAACACCGGTGATAATCAGGGTATTTCTATTGAGCTGGCGTATATGTTTCCTGAATTCCTCAGACCCGAAACAACTGAATGTTATTTTTGAGATAGGCTGAAAGTCCGGTATTTCTCCTCGTATTTCTGTCACGGTTTCTCCGAGCTTTTGCTGCTCAGTGAGGACAACAGGAAAACCAAGGATTTTAGAAAACTTGATAAGCTTGACAATGTTTTCGATAATTTTTCTAGCCTCTTCAATGACAGGAACCAATTTTTGTTGGACATCAATTATGACTAATACACAATTTTTTCTGTTCGCTAATGGTGCAATGGATGGATTCATTTTTGAAGCTCCTTCACTTTCTTGCAAACTCGACATCGTTAAGATTACATTAAAGAGATTTGAGGCTTTAAGGATTGCGGCGTTTGGGCAACAGCTTGAGTACACATGATCAACTGAAAGTGTAAGGAAGTGCCCTGGTATCCCCCTATGGAGAGGCCGTTGGAATTTGATATTTTTTCATCTTGACTCTAAGTGTCTTGCGGTCAATACCGAGCAATCGGGCAGCATGGGTCTTATTCCCCTCCGTGCGATGGAGGATCTTCATAATGTGCAGGCGCTCCATTTCCTCCAAGCGAAGCGGTTCCCTCATAAGCACACTCGATAGCACTGTATTGGAATAGACAAGGTCCTGTGTAGTAATGGTCTTGTCTCGTGCAAAGACCACCAGCCGCTCCACAGTATTCTCCAGTTCCCGGACGTTGCCGGGCCAATGGTATTCTGTGAGTGTCTTCATAGCATTTGGGGAAAGGCCCTTAACCGCTTTTCCCTGTCTCATACTAAACCTGTTTAAGAAGTGATTCACCAGCAGCGGGATATCCTCTTTACGCTCCCGCAGAGGCGGCAGGTGCATGGAGACCACGTTAAGTCGAAAGAACAGGTCTTCACGAAAGAGTCCCTCAGCGATGGCCTTCTGAAGATTCCGGTTTGTGGCTGATATAACGCGGACATCGACTTTGACGACCTTGTGATCTCCTACCTTAGAAATGCACTTTTCCTCCACTGCCTTGAGGAGCTTGGCCTGAATTTCCAAACCTATGTTGGATATCTCATCAAAGAATAAGGTCCCCCCGTGGGCCATCTCAAATTTTCCGTATTGGGTTTTATCTGCGCCCGTAAAGGCCCCTTTCACATAACCAAAAAGTTCACTTTCAAATATGGTGCTCACCAAGGAGCCGCAATCAACGGATATAAAGGAATGCCCACGCCGCTTGCTCATCTCGTGGATCTTTCGGGCTACAACCCCCTTGCCTGTGCCAGTTTCACCCTGAAGCAATACCGTGCTGTCTGTGGGGGCTACCATGGCGATCATCTCCTTGACCTTTTCCATGGCAGGGCTTTTACTGATGATTTCGGTGCGCGGGGTTTCTTGCTCAAGGCTCTGCTTAAGATACAAGTTTTCGATGGTTAACTGGCGGTTTCTCAGCACCCGGTCAACCAGTTTGAGCAGTTCCTCTGGGGTGAAGGGCTTGGCAATAAAGTCAAAGGCCCCATGCTTGATGGCCTGAACAGCGGTTTCGATAGAGCCGTATCCCGTGATCATGACGACAATGGTCTCAGGGTCCAGATCCTTGATCTTGGCCAGAACAAACAGCCCGTCTTCGCCGGGCATCTTCAAGTCAAGGAGGATAAGGTCAAATGACCATTTTTCAAGGAGGAAAAGGCCTTCACGACCACTGTTCGCCAGGCTAACGCTATGACCATGTTTAGTCAGGGTCTGGTGACAGGCGTCCCGCATGTACGCGTCATCATCGATCACCAGGATGTTGTAACTCGTCTCCATAGATTCCTTCCATTTCGGATTTCGGATTTGGGTTATATATCATCTGATGGGACTTAGGAGCTTCGCCCAAATTGTGTGGCGAAGCGGAGCTAAATTCAATATTAGACACAGATTTCATTTACCTTCCTGACGTATCTGATCGCATGGTTAATCCACCTGAGTCCAAAGCTTGAGTAAACTACTCCAATTCTTCGGACTAATCAGACTCATTTTGACCCCGTGTCAGCATATCTTTTGCTCCAGAAAGGCTGTCATTGGCCTTCAATATAAGCCCAGAGGCTTCTTTGATCCTGCTGGCTATCTCAAATAACCCCTCAGGTTCGAGCCTCTCTGCCAGCCTTAGATATTCGGCCATGTGTTCGCGATTATGCCTGATCCAGTGATCGATCAAAATAATCAGTCGCTCTTTTCCCTGCTTCACGATGAAATCCTTCTTTTCATCCATCATTTTTAGGCACAAACCTCTCGCTTCGTGCTTTCTATAAGATTTTTCGGCGTAAGTCATGACGCTTCATTAACGGAGCCACGGAATGACAGATATATCCATCAGGACAAAACAAGATCGGTGACTTGCAACTGGGGCATTTTTTGATTTCACCACATCCCAACGCTCCACCCTTGAACACCACTAGAATTTCCGTCTTGCAGTTCGGACATTGTCTTTTTGCCTGTTCGTTCATTTTCCCCCCCTGATTTTCTTGTGTCTGAAGACCGAGAAGATATAGATCTTAGCTTTCCTTGATGCCCGTCCTAAAGGACAGGGCTTCCGGGAAGCAAGCTGCTCAATGCGTTATTGAAACTATTGCTATTCTTTGGGAACTTTTTGCTTTGAACTCATCAAAACCACTTGTTTGTAATGAGGACATTCCTCGTAATCGTTGAAACAGTAGCGGACAATTAGCGGAATGGTGAAGGAATTGAAAACAGCACAATAACAATCTTTCATGGGTTTATCGAAATAAGGACAATTGTCTCTGTCCTGTTGTTTGCGCATTGTTTAGTCCCTTAACTTAGGATTTTGCCCCGGATTCCTTAAAGACTTTTGCAACCCATACTATCTGCCTTTTGCAACCCTTGTGGCTCCAAACGAAAAGGCCACGCGGTCAAGGGGGGCATGCCAACTCCTTTGAGCCTTCGTGGCCCTATTTTATTTATGGAAATTACTTTTTGGACTAACAGGTATTTCTATCAGGCCTTCGTGGCCTGATAATAAAAGGAATCTAATTTTTGGGTGGTATTGTTGGGCTTGAGCCCAAATTTCAATATCTTTGTATCCCTAAAATCCTGTATGTGAAGCCTCCCCGCCCTCCTGGGTGGGTGTTCTGCCTTTCGGCAGCGCTTCGCGTCCGGGGAGCAGGCCGGTCAACAAGGGGTAACCTCCGCTTTTGCTTTCAATGCAGGCCTTGTTCCGGGCCACAGCCGTCAAGCCCCTGAAAACATGGAATACAATAAATCTTGCCCTGAAATTCGATGGCCCGGCTTTTTAAGACCTGTTGCCCGCACTCCGAACAGCAATGATAGGTTGTCGGCATCTCATTCGTTGGCCGCATCGGCCTGACCGGCTCTACAAAAAAGAGATCTTCAGCAGGAGAAGCAAGCAATCTTTTTATCCGACCGTCTAAAAGCCCCTGAAAATGCACCACCTCATCCAGAGACGACTGATCTTTCATAATCTTTTCCTCAAGCATCTGGTGTTCATTCTCATCACCATAATAGAGCTTCTTCAACGACAGTCTGATGCCATTTTGTCCATTTTTAAGTGAAAATATATAGTTATGTTTGCCGAAATCAAACACCCTGAGGCGTTGATTCCCAACTGTTGTCCCTACAAGAATTTGAACGGCATCCAGAGCAGAGGTACAATTTTCCGCAATGACCGAAATCCCCCCTTCTGGTTCCCCGTTTTCATAGAGTATTTTTTGCGCGTATTCACAGGCCTTACAGCCGATCACCAGGTCAGGGCACAGGTGGCCATGGAAATCAACGACTCTCTTGAGCGTCGTATTGAGTAACATTCTCCTATCCTCCCTGTATAAAACCATCAATTCTCCATCATTTAAAACCCTAAAACTCAAAACCCAACAGCCGGCATTAAATGGACATTCAGGATTACTATTCAGGAAATGAAAGTACAGAAAATATGTCTCCCCACCATCATCTCGTACCAAATAACCATTTATGTGCCGCTTTGATTGTGTCCTGAAAAAACCGAGAATCTCCCGAATGATGCACCTGTTTCCTCTATGGGTAAAACTAACAGGTACTTTGCTGACATTATCAAAATCCACCAATACCTTTTCTTGGATATATTCAAGTAAATCATGCCTAATAGATCTCAATACATCTACGATATCCATGCTCAAAACCTTATTCCTTTCCAAAAACAAAAAGCCAGAAAGACTGACAGGTCTTCAAACCCATCCTCACCTTCCTGGCTTTACTTTTAAATTTAGATTTGCTAGTAAGAGTATAGCTTCTTGCTACAATGTATTCCTGTGATGTTCATCATTAAACAGCTAAAGAAAGATTGTCAACAAAAAAAACACCTATCTAAGTAAAGCAATAGCAGTGACCAACACCCTTGTCTGAACTACAAAAAGATCAGCCACCTGTTTAACGCTGGAGCCGAGCCTTTCAATCTCCTTCTGAAGAGCAAGCTCTGTAATCTTCACATCATTACGAGTTGCAAGATTCGGATAGGTATTGATGTTCCACTTTAATCTTTCTTCAGATTCTCCGCCCCGCCCACCCCAAAAAGTTCCAAAGATCCTGAAAGGGTACAGGTCCTTCTAAGTTTGGGGTGCGAAACTTAGGCACCTTTACTTATACTAATAGATCCTTTCGGAGAACCTCTACTAATGTATCTGCCTTGAGATCCTCGATCCTAAAGTATTTGGCCCCCATTCGGACAGATAATTGATGAGCCAGCCCGAAGGAGATCAATCCCGGTTTTTCGACATCAATGACGACTTTATTGACCCGCGGGTCATCCTTTATCTCCTCCGCCACTTCCATAGCCTCGGAGAGAGGTTCCCCACCATATTGACTCACATTAGCCTTTCCATCAGAGATAAGTACCAGCAATGGATATATATTAGGATCTTTCCGGAAATAGCTTTGAATGATCTGGTAGCCGAGAGATATCCCGTGGCAGAGCGGAGTCTTCCCTCCAGTGGGAAGCTCTTCTAAAAGTTTATAGGTAAGCTCTATGCTGTTGGTTGGGGGGAGAAGGACCTCGGCACGGTTTTCCTTAAAGGCCACCATGGCGACTTTATCCCTTTTCTGATAAGCATCCAGGAGAAGAGAAAGGATAGCCCCCTTTGTTTCAATCATGCGTTTTCCCGCTCCCATAGAACCGCTGGCATCCACCACAAAAACAATAAAATTTCCAATCTTTTTTTCTCTGATCTTCTCCCGGATATCGCTTTCCTCAATAGCAATGGCTACAGCTTGTCTTCTCCTCCGTTGTTGATAAGGGGCAGCTGCTCTCAGGGTAGCATCCAGGGCCAGGTCATTGGTCTTTCTCTCGATGGTACTCATGATATATCTGCCTGCCTTTGAGGATGTCTTTGTTCGGCTTCTTCTTCCAGATCCTTTCCGCAATACCCGGTCTCTTTCCATTTGAATTCTTCTTACCTTAAAGGTCTCTCCAACGGGGAAAACAGTCTCAAGGATCGGAATCCCGGAGATACTCTTTTCCGATTCCTCTTTATCCTTTTCTCCTCCCTTTTCTTCTTCTCCCTCCCTTGCTTTACTCTTTTGCTGGTTTTGGGCCTCTAGTTTTTTCTCTCCTTTTTCAGGCTTTTCTCCCTCCTCCGGGGGAGATGGTGGATGTTCTGCATTTTTTTCGTTTTGATAATGTGGGGAAGGAGGCATTCTTGCACGGTGAAGGAGTACAAGATCGACCGCTTCATCGACGTCCTCCTCGGTTACCTCTTCTCTTCCCTCATAACATGCAATGCTGAGGGCCGTCTTTCGCATAATAATATCTGCACGGTGCCCGGCCACAAATACATCTAATGCGAGTTTTGAACAAAGTTGAACCATTTCATCTGAAATCTTGACGCGTGGAAGTCGCTCCTTTGAACGGACAATCTTTTGTGAAAGATTATTCTGATGGGCTTGATACGCTATGATAAAATCAGTCCTGTTTGTATCAAAATGTTCTCTGAGTTTGATCAGCCGAACCCTTTCATCCAGGTCTTTTATTCCTTCAATCTGTATACACATCCCGAATCGATCAAGCAGTTGGGGCCGTAATTCCCCCTCTTCAGGGTTCATAGTGCCGATCAAGATAAATTCGGCCCGATGCATATAGGAAACCCCTTCCCGCTCAACGATATTCATCCCCATGGCAGCGGCATCAAGAATGACATCCACAATATGGTCATTCAACAGGTTGACTTCATCTATATACAGAATCCCCCTGTGGGCTGAGGCAAGCAAACCGGGGGTAAAACGTCTTTTCCCCTCTTTTACAGCATACTCCAGATCCAGGCTCCCCAATACCCTGTCCTCGGTGGCCCCAAGGGGAAGATCGATAACCTTTATCTTTCGTTTTAGTATAGGAAGATCAATACTCTGTTTCACCCTTGCCTTACATTCGGGGCACAAATGTTCATATTTATGAGGGTCACAGTTAAACGGACATCCTGAAACAACATCAATCTCAGGTAAAACGGCGGCTAGTGCCCGAACAGACGTTGACTTCGCTGTTCCCTTTTCCCCCCTGATCAACAACCCGCCGATAGAGGGACAGATCGCATTTAAGATGAGTGCCTTGGTCATTTTTTCTTGACCCACAATGGCCGAAAACGGATAAAGTTCCCTATTTGTCCAATCCAAGGGTGTTACCTCTTTAAAAGTGCCTAAAGTGAACTAAAGTCCGTAAAGTGTCTAAAGTTTATTTGCAATGGAGGTAAAAATAGCCAATAGCTGACTACATTCCTTGTGGGTTTCTTTTACCTGGTCCCATAACAACATTTTGGATTCTACAATTACTTCAAGCCAATACTGGGTTTCGCTGGCTTCACTTTCACAAATCTTGATTTTGTTTTTGAAGTCTGCATTGCTCCTGGCACGATTCGCCTCTCGATAGTTGGCACCTATAGAAGTGCCTGATTTAGTGATCTGCTTCCGTATCACCTTCCCTTCAGGGGTATTCGGCAACCGTGAAGATAAATATATAATTTTTACCGCAAATTTCCGCGTCCGTTTCTCCAGTTCTTCCGCGAATTCCTTATTCTTCATCTCTTAAACTTTACAACTTTAGGCACTTTAAACTTTAGGCACTTTTAAATGTTCATGTGTGTGCGTATGCACATACTCATGCTTATGCATATGCGCATGAGAAATAATGCCTTCTAACTTCTCTGCTTGCACACCCGGCTTCTGGAATGGTTTTCTTCGCATCCTGTGCTGAAGAGCCATATCCGCTGCGCTCTGCACATCTTCTTTCAAAACTTCTTTTCTTCCATTGAATGCCGCTAAGGTCTTAGATGCCTTCATCATCATGATATCGGCCCTGTGCCCATCCACGTTCATGTCAATTGCGATATTTGCTATCAAATACAGCATCTCATCGGATATGGTAACCTCGTCCAGGATCTCCTTTGCTTTTACAATTCTGTCCCTTAAACTTTCCTCTTCGCTCCTCCACAGTTGATGAAATCCCGCAGGGTCCTCTTCATAGGAAGCCCATCTTTTCACTACCTCCACTCTCTCATCAAGATCTGCTATCCCCTCGATGTTTACGCACAACCCGAATCTATCAAGGAGCTGGGGGCGAAGTTCTCCTTCCTCGGGATTCATTGTCCCGATCAGGATAAATTCAGCAGGATGTGAGTACGAGACCCCTTCTCTTTCCACGATATTTACGCCCATTGCCGCAGAATCAAGCAGCACATCCACGATATGGTCATCAAGGAGGTTGATCTCATCCACATAAAGAATGCCCCTGTTTGCTTCCGCGAGGATACCGGATTCAAAGCGTTTTTCGCCTTTTTTAATGGCCTGTTCTATGTCGAGGGTACCTATAACCCTGTCTTCCGTAGAACCTACAGGAAGTTCAACTACCCGTGTTTTTCTCTTTTTGATGGGAAGCTCTTCTCCACTTTCAAGACGACTTATGCATTGCTGACACATCTCCTGTTTTTGGTTAGGATTACACCCGACCTTACAATCGGCAACTACCTTAATCTCCGGCAAAAGGGCGGCTAGGGACCGCACCGCAGTTGACTTTGCAGTTCCTTTCTCACCACGTATCAGGACCCCTCCCAGTTTCGGGTTAATCGCATTTAAGATTAGAGCATTTTTCATCTTTTCCTGGCCTACGATGGCAGCAAAAGGAAATATTAATCTTTTATCTTCCATGTCCCCTCCTAAAATCTATTGAAGCTCCCTGCAGCGAGCTGCAGGGAATCTTCCACCGTTAAGGAGTTCTGTTTTATTAACATTCGCTCGCTAACCCCGCAGCAAGCTGCGGGGAATACGCTCGCTATTTCGGTTCAAGTCGTCAGTTTTGAGCTGACATATCGAAAGTAAATTGAACATTCAGAATGAAGCACCACTGCAGGTGGATTTTATACGAATCCGTCACAACTTAGTTCTTGGCTTTCCTAACACAATAAATCGCCGCTATAAAAAAAATTATTCCCAGCCCTGGAAGAAGCACATAAGAAAATGCCCCTGGAATCTTACCATAAGAAGCATCTCTTATTGCGTGAGATGCATGTGTAAGCGGTAAAAGATTCAATAGTTTCTGAGCCCAAAAGGGTAGGTGTTCAACCGGGAAAAAGGTACCTCCAAGAAACGCCATGGGGGTAATAATAAAATTGGTAAGTAAAGCCTGATCTCCATGAGACTTAACGAGCATTGCTGAGCAGACAGCAGCGGAGGAAAATACAAAGGCGTTAAAAATTACACCTAACCAGAATAGTATATTATAAGAAAGAATTATTCCGGACATACCCCCAATAATCAGGATAATAGCGGAAGAAAGCACTGCTCTTGTGATGCCTGCCAGTACTTCACCCATGACATAGGCCAGATTGTGGATAGGGGCTGATTGAAACTCATCAAAGATATGCCAGTAAAATCGGGCCACGTTAATTTCCACCCCAATTGCAAATGCCTGCGTCATGCTACTCATTGCCACAAGACCTGGAACCAGAAATTCCAGGTAAGAATGACCACCTATAGTAACATTGCGCCCCATACCAAAGCCAAAAGCTATAAAATAGAGGAGTGGAGCGACCGACATGGATGCGGCCTGCCTGAAAAATTTCCGCTTCAGGATCAACAGCTCCCTGTAATATATGGCAAACCAACCCCTTATCATTTGGCTCCTCATGAGAATCTGTGCTGACATTGTGGCAGTTGGAGTTTACCGAGGCCATGGATTATAGCCAGAGAGAAGGTCTTTTCACTTCTGTATCCTCGGGCTCTATGGCTGATCGTCTTG
>QMMN01000020.1 GCA_003647275.1 Deltaproteobacteria bacterium | reverse complement strand
CCCAATCCGGCTAACAGAGGAGCGGTATGCGCGCAGCAGAAAAGCAGCTTCCAGGGTATCTCCGGCAGCCTGTTTAAATGCAGCGGCCGCAAGTTCCGGCGCGTAAAGCGCGCCTTCACTCATCACCCTGTCCATGGCCAGCGGCAATTGCTCCAGTATCTGTTGTGTGGTCAGGGTGACACCCTTTCCCCTCATTCTATGGTAATGGAGCAGTGTTTCTGCATTAGTAATAGCCTCTTCGCCGCCGCGAACCGCGATATAACCCATCTCTAACTAACCTTTCTCTGTAACTACTTTTACTGACGATGTCCTCGGGAGTCCAAGAAGATACCCATCAGAACCAATAGCGAACAGGTCAAAACCGAGCGGATATTCAAATTGAATAGCCGTACGGTGTTTCATCAAGGAAAACATGGCCGGGCTGACATAAAGAGTTGCACTATCTTCAACACCAGGCCCGGAAATCTCTATCGTCCCGGAATCCCCTTCAATTACATCACTCAGCCAGATTATAAGTGTGGCCCCATCTTCAGGGGAAAGGAGTGTCCCCTGTTTTACAGAACGCAGTTCCACAAGCCTTGGAACAGACGATGCAAGTATATAATCCGCCTCATCGATACCTGCCTTACGAGCACCGGTTGCCGCTATTATTTCATCAAGCCAGGAGTCAGAATCTATGTCAAAAGCGGCTACCGATACCTGTTCATCCAAAAGCGTACGACTCATAAGGGCCACAGGCATGGGAAGTCCGGAAACAAGACCTCTATCATTCTCCGCAAAATCCATTTTTTGCAGCGAGCCTGGCGTGCAAAGGGCCCAGAGCATAGCCCTATAGCATTTCTGGGTGCTTAGTATTTTGTTATCGATTCTAAACAAAGACATAATCTCCCAAGCCCTCAATTTCATCCACAGGTTACGCAGATTCTCGCAGATTATTAAAAAACAATTCTGTGCAATCCGTGTAATCTGCGTAATCTGCGGACCCGAAATCCCTAAATTTATGCCCTTTACGTGGGAGTCATCGTCTCAAACTGAACCCTCGTTGTTCCAAGGGCTCTTTTCTCCCTGTCCTTGTACTCTTCAATTCGATGACTTTCCTGGCTGAAGCTGTGTTCAAGAGACCTTATAGCTTCTGGTTTCAGGGACTTTGCTGCCGCAAAAATTGCAAGGCATAAAGCGCGGAGGGGCTGGTCTCCTACGACCCTTCCCCAGAAACGTTGACCGCGGCAGGCAATCTGACACTCTGTTACAAGGATTTCCCCCACACAAAAGACCTCCTGTTCCACCGAGTCCCGCGCATGCATCATCACCAGAACGGGGCGCGGCTGGACTAACACCTTTACTTCCCCTAAGGCTTGAAGAAGATGGTCTGCCCATTCTTCCACAGCTTTCAGGCTCGCTTCGATCCAGAGTGATTGTCGTTTCTTAAAAATGATCTCACTCATTGGTATTGAAAAAATTGATTCGAAAGACCGAGCTTTCAGCATCCTCAAACCCATTTTTTGCATAAAATCTTCGCCTGAAACTCTCTCTTTTCCTGCTCATTATGACTTCCAATCTGACAGCCCCTTTTTCTTCCGCATAATCCCTTGCAAAATTTAAAAGCCTCTCACCTACCCCCTGACCTCGAAAGTCAGGATGAACTACTAATTCCTCTATGGAGACCTGATACCCTTTCAGTCTCAGAGCCGGGTAACAGTGCAAATTTATCAACCCGATCGGTTTGCCATCTGTACTGACGGCCAAAAATACTTTCATGGCCGGGTTATTCAGGATATTTGGGAGTACAGATTTCAACTCAGAAGGAACAGCAGGGTAACCGAGGCAATCCATCATCAACGCGATGGTTTCCAGGTCATCACTCTGGGCCGGACGCAGTCGCATCCGTCCTTCCATGACTCCCATGTTGACATTCTTTCTTGTGTATAGCTTCGCATCCATTTGCACTCATCCATCTCAGCAGATCAATCAAAAGCTCAGCATTAGGGTTTCGGTCTTTGATACACCTGAACCGAAAGACGACTAAACCCGCTAAAAAAAGAAGTCCGAAAATTATGAGAAGTATCTCTTTCAAGGTTTTATTAGCCTCGAGTACGCCAGCAGTTAACGATTCACTCTTAAACCACAGCAATGTTACAGCTTTATCACGGTAGCGCTAAATTTCTGTTACATCTTCAATATCTCAAGGGTGATTGGCGTAGTTTGATCGCAGAAAGTTGGCTTAATTTTTTTTTCTTGATATTTGTATGGAGGTATTGTATCTTGCAAATACAACTATGGGCCTATTTTATGTATCTTGCAAATACAATTGGAGGTGCTATGGAAATAACCTTCCAGCTTTTACAACAACAGAATCCCTGGTGGTTCCGTGAAGAAATTATTTTAGATGATGAGAAGATAGCGGACTACGAAGGGCAAACTTACCAGTATATTCCTTCCATCCTCTCAGAGCTTCCGGAGAATACGGATGCTATTCTAACACTCCGCGGACCGCGACAGATTGGGAAAAGCACCAGTATGAAACTGCTTATCCGCAAGCTTTTACTTGAATTGAAGATACCGAAGAAGCACGTTTTCTATTTTTCATTGGACAGGATTGAGGATTACAACCAACTGTACGAATTGATAGACTGTTATCTCAGAAACGTCAGGCCGGGGAAGCCGCAACGGCTGTACATTTTCCTGGATGAGATATCATTTGTACGTGAGTGGCAGCGAGGGGTAAAAGCCCTGGCGGACGAGGGAAAGCTGAAAAACGTAACCCTGTTGTTAACCGGCTCCAATTTGATCGATATTCGCGGAGGGGCCGAGCGGATGCCGGGTCGAAGAGGAAAGCTCTCTAAAGTCGATTTTGAGCAACTACCTATGACATTTGCAGAGTTCATCCATTTGACAGAACCCACGATTGAATTGGCTGATATCGACACTCTCACCTATCACAAAGACCTCCTCTTAGACCGTTTTGAGAAGTATCTTATCACCGGTGGATTCCCTCTCTCCATAAACCTGTTTTTTACCCGAGGCCACATTTCTTCCTATGTCTACCAACTCTACATGAGCTGGATTGAAGGAGACGTTGGACGTGCAGGAAAGTTGGAACGGAACCTTTATCAAATAATGTCCAGGGTTTTGGCACATATCTCTACCGGAATTAGCTGGTATGGACTCAGCAGAGAAGCTGGTATCGCCTCCCATGCCACGGTGCAAGAGTATATTGAGATTCTGGAAAGGATGTATGTTCTACGGTCTGTCCCGTTTATTGACCTGTCGTCGAAATTGCCGATGTACCGAAAAAACAGGAAACTCTATTTTCAGGATCCGCTTGTTTTTCACTGTTTTTCCGGGAAAAATAGCGGGATAGGAGACAATTTTTTTACCGAATGCCAGAGATTCTTAAACGATCCATTGGGCAAGTCGAAATTAGTGGAGTCGGTTGTGGGGATGCACATCTTCCGGTATTATCAGAACTGTTTTTATTGGCACGGGCAAAAGGAAATTGATTTCATAGCCAAAAAGGGTAACAAGTTGTATTTCTTCGAGGTCAAATATCAAGAAAAGGTGTCCGCTGCGGAATTCCAATGGTTTAAAAAAATCAGACCTAAAAGGGGGCAATTAACGGTTGTTACAAAGCAAGATTCGGAGGAGTACCAATCAATAAATTTGGTTCCAGTACCGATTTTTTTAATCCAGATAGGACAGATCACGCAGACTGCGACGTAGCTCCGGCTCATCTTTGATCCAGTCCGGTAGCCCTTCGGTTGCCAGTCTCTTCACCTCTTCCGCCTGCAAAACCACCATCGCCCGCCTCGTGATGTTATTGATGTTTATGAGTTCCAGCCCTTGATCCGCCTTCGGCGGAAACATATTCCCCATAATTCTCCAACTTTGTTTGTCAACAGATTGTCCCAGGAAAGTAAAGGGGTCAGCTACAGATGTGACATTACTTGCTTCTTAGTTAATTCGTTCATGATGAGTTATTACATACGAACCCCGCGGGCTGGGACCAGGAAGTTGAAAACGCCAAGGTCAGAGGAGTACTGCATTTCCAGAGGGAAGGCTATCGCATCTTCGCTATGGTAGATAACGAACCTGATAATTTGAGGGCGATCTCCAAAATCGACCCGCAGCAGGAAATTCTCCTGCTACATGCCGATACCATCTTTGAGTCTAAACGTATCAGAATGCCGCGTCGTACCATACGAGGCAAGGTATATGACCTGACTGAGCTAATCCCTGAAAAGGCGCTGCCAGAGCGCATCCAGTTTGTGTGGCACGGGGTAAATGATAAAGCCAATCTATGTCAATTTCTGGCCTCAGACATACACTGGGCAGAGTTCGACATACGACGTATGGACCCTGTGACCAATGACCTGATTCTCCGTCACGATCCTTTTGAAGATACCCCCGCACAAGAAAATGAGGACTGGCTGACCCTTGACGATTTTTTGTCTCGCTTACACAAAAGTGGCAAGGGAGTTAAACTCGATTTGAAGGCAGGTGGCACACTCGTTGACAAAATCCTGGATATTGTTAGCGATTACGGCTTTGATGATTCACATCTGTGGTTCAATGCCAAAGTTGAGCGACTCCAGGAAAGTGGCTTCCGGCGAGTGGCCACAGCACACCCGTCGGCCATCTTGCAATGCCCGGTCAGTTTCCTGGCCCCTCTGATTCTGAGCGCTCCAGAGAAGGCTAAAGATATACTCAGCATGTTCACAGACTGGGGTATCAATCGTTTCTCCATTAGCTGGCTGACTCCCGACATGCGACAGTTTCTCGATCAAATGGATCAATGGGGTTTTGAGGTTAACATATATGGCGTTCCTGACCTGGAATCGTTCTTACAGGCGCTACTTCTCATGCCCCGGTCCATCACATCCGATTTCAATTTCCCCAAATGGTACTACTACGGCAGGGGGTCTGGAGAAAATGGTGACCACTACGAGTATTCCATGAGACTAAGCAGAGGCGGTGCAGCGGCAAGATGGGCCGGAGACTGTTTAAGATTGTCACAGAAAAAAGACGAAGCTGTGACATAACTGTAACAATTGATTGTTAGATTTAGTCACTCTATTCAGGTAACCAGGGCCAAGGAAGGAGGGATGAGTTTCGAAAACTACGCACAACAATCGACAGACACTACTCAAAAACCAAGGAGGCAACATGAAAAAATCATTATGGTTAAAGGTGCTTGCATTATCAATGGTATTATGTTTTGGTATCGCCGGTTCTGCCTTTGCTGAGAAGCTGGTCATCAAAGGTTCTACCACGGTCCTCCCTGTGGCCCAGAAGGCGGCTGAGGACTACATGAAAATGCATCCTGATGTAATCATATCGATCTCCGGCGGCGGTTCCGGAAAGGGGATCAAGGCATTGGTTGACGGTTTTACTGATATTGCCAACGCTTCCAGGTTTATCAAAAAAAAAGAGATTAACCATGCCATGAAAAATAACATCTTTCCGGTGGCCCACCGCGTGGCCATTGATGCCATCGTGCCTGTTGTCCATCCCACCAACAGGATAAAAAATTTGACTCTACCCCAGCTCAAGAGTATCTACCAGGCAAAAATCCGTAACTGGAAAGAACTGGGTGGAGATGACAGAAAGATTGTAATAATTTCAAGGGATACCGGCTCGGGAACCTATGAGGTGTGGCACAAAAAGGTCATGAAGAAAGAGCGGATATCGCCCCGCGCCCAACTGTTGGCTTCAAACGGTGCAGTGGTGCAGGCTGTGAAAGGCAACAAACATGCCATTGGTTATGTCGGTATTGGTTATCTGGGCAGAGGTCTCAAGGCCCTTGATGTAAACGGTGTGACAGCATCGGTTACCACCGCCCTAAACGGCACATATCCGGTTGCCCGTCCTCTGTTTATGTTCACAAACGGGTGGCCAAAAGGTGTAGTTTCTGATTTTATCAATTTTATGGTCGGCCCAAAGGGGCAAAAGATTGTCAAGGAGGAAGGGTTTGTGCCGCTGTATGAGCTTGGCCGATAAATGGAAAAAGCAAAAAAACGCCACATCAGAGAATATCTGATAGAAAAGTGGTTTCTTTTTTTAGCCACTATTTCAATCATTATCCTGGGATTAATTGTGGTCTTTCTTTTCAAGGAAGGCCTGCCAATCTTCAAGACGGTATCGGTCGGTGAATTCCTGTTTGGGCAATTGTGGTATCCAACGGATGAGCCGGCCGATTTCGGCATTCTTTCGATTATTGTCGGCTCCCTGGTTGTTACGGGAATCTCATCCATGATTGCCGTGCCGCTTGGGGTCCTTTCCGCAATCTACATCTCGGAGATTGCAGGACCGGGAGTAAAAGAGATTCTAAAACCTGTGGTCGAACTCCTTGCGGCCCTCCCTTCGGTAGTAATCGGGTTCTTTGGTATGGTGGTTATGGCCCCCTTTTTTCAAAAGGTCTTTAACATCCCAACCGGCCTTAATATCGTAAACGCCTCACTCATGCTGGCCATGATGGCCGTGCCCACCATTTCCAGTCTTACAGAAGATGCTATCCATGCAGTAAGGCGGGAGCTCAGAGAGGCATCCCTGGCCCTTGGGGCCACCCAATGGGAGACCATTAGCAGGGTAATTGTCCCTGCGTCATTATCGGGAATCTGCACGGCGATTATACTTGGCATGTCCAGGGCAATCGGTGAGACAATGGTGGTTTTGATGGTTGCAGGGGGCGCTGCCACAATCCCTGAAAGCATATTCGATTCGGTGCGGCCCATGCCGGCCAGCATTGCGGCCGAAATGGCGGAAACCCCCTTTAGAAGCGATCACTACCATGCCCTGTTTGCAATCGGCATAGTTCTTTTTATAACAACCTTCCTGTTTAACCTGATAGCTGACTATATCTCCCAGAAGTACAAACAGGTGGGCACGGCAACATTATAGTAAAATAGTCGAGTAGTTGAGTGGTCGAGTGGGGAAATGGTATGGAATCCAGAAAAAAGAGAAAGTTAATAGAAGGAATGGCCTTTGGGGTCATCAGGTTATCAACGGTCATCATTTGTCTGGCCCTGGCGATCATGCTGGGCTTTATCCTTGTGAATGGATATAAGGCTATCAACTGGACCTTCCTGACTGAGCCCCCCATGGATGCTATGACAAAAGGGGGCATATTCCCTGCTATTGTTGGTACATTCTACCTGACTCTAGGTGCCATTACCATCGCCTTTCCTCTTGGGGTCGCTTCAGCTATTTACTTGAGTGAATATGCCCGCGAAGGAAAGATGGTCAGGTTAATAAGAATCGGCATCAACAATCTTGCCGGTGTGCCATCGGTGGTCTTCGGCCTCTTTGGCCTTGGGCTTTTTGTAGTCTTTTTAGGGTTTGGCTCTTCTATCTTGTCTGGTTCACTTACCCTCGGATTCTTGATACTCCCTGTTATCATCGGCGCTTCTGAAGAGGCCTTAAAGGCCGTACCTCAAACTTACAGAGAGGCCTCGCTTGCCCTGGGCGGTACCAGGTGGCAAACCATCTATAGGGTGGTACTTCCGGCCGCGCTGCCCGGGATCTTGACGGGCTCCATACTGGGGATCGGAAGGGCGGCAGGCGAGACGGCCCCCATTATGTTCACGGCAGCGGCCTTTTATACGACCAAGCTTCCGTCGTCTGTGTTTGACGAGGTGATGGCCCTTCCGTATCACATCTACGTGCTTGCCACGGCCGGCACCCACATCGATGAGACGAGGCATCTTCAATACGGCACGGCCTTAGTCCTTATCGCGTTCGTGCTCGGCATCAACCTTGTTGCGATCATCATACGGACCAGGATACGCAGGAAGCAAACCTATTAGGATCAATAAACCAAATGTCAAACAAAATAAAGATGGCCACCAGGAATATGAGCTTCTATTACGGAGACTTTAAGGCTATTGAGGGTATCACGCTTGAATTCAGTGAAAACCAGGTCACTGCCCTTATAGGACCTTCGGGTTGTGGCAAAAGCACATTTCTCCGATCCTTGAACCGAATGAACGACATCATCCCTGGCACGCGGGTGGAAGGAGATGTCTTTTTAGATGGCGAAAACATCTATGCGAGCGGCATGGATATGGTTGAGATCAGAAAACGCGTAGGCATGGTTTTTCAAAAACCGAATCCGTTTCCTAAAACCATATTCAATGATGTTGCATACGGCCTGCGCGTCAATGGCGTGAAAAACAAATCAGAGCTTCAAGACAGGGTTGAAGCAAGCCTGAAGGCCGCCGCCATATGGGATGAGGTCAAGGATCGACTCAATGAATCAGCCCTCAGTCTTTCCGGGGGTCAGCAGCAGCGCTTGTGCATTGCCAGGGCCCTTGCCATAGGGCCTGAAGTGCTGCTTTTGGATGAACCTTGCTCGGCCCTTGATCCAATTGCTACTCAAAAAATCGAAGAGCTGATACGGGAACTAAAAAAGAATTATACCATCATCATCGTGACCCATAACATGCAGCAGGCCGCCAGGGTCTCGGATGTTACTGCCTTTTTTTATATGGGGAGGCTCATTGAGGTGAATAAGACCGAAATCATGTTTACAAAACCCAGCATAAAACAGACCGAGGACTATATTACGGGACGATTTGGCTAACACTCAGGGGGAATCATGACCTCATCACTTCACAGGGAACTTGCGGATCTGAAGACCAATCTTCTCAAAATGGCCTCCATGGTAGAGGTGGCCCTTGAGAACGCCATGCAGGCCCTTAGTGCGAGGGATGGTGTTATGGCATCCAGTGTGATAGAAAAAGATGACGAGATCAATGCCATGGAAAATTTCATTGATCAGCAATGTCTTAAACTGCTGGCCCTTAAACAGCCTATGGCTATTGACCTTCGTCTTATTTCCATGGCCATGAAGATCAATCTGGGGCTGGAGCGTATTGGGGATCAAGCTGTAAATATTGCTGAAAGGACCCTTCTTCTCATTGAGGAGCCCTTGATTATAAAGCCTTTTGGCCTCAACAGGCTGGCTCGGATTTCAGAACAGATGCTTCGAGATAGTATGGATGCATTTGTGAACCGCGACGTGAGACTGGCCGAATCGGTTTGTGATCGGGACGATGAAGCCGACCAGGTTTATCTGCGCCTGGTGTGTGACATCCTGGAGCATATGACCGAAGATCCTTCTTTTATCGTGCAGGGGGTGCATTTTACCGTCATCGCCCACAACCTTGAGAGGGTTGCGGACCAGGCAACCAACATATGTGAAGACGTAGTTTATATGGTGGAAGGCCGGGTCATCAAACATAAATCTCTCCTTGAACCGCAATAGCGAGCGAATCAAAAATCACATTCCAAAGAGCCATGAGCAAAGAGACTATCCTGATTATTGAGGACGAGAAAGATATCGCTAGTCTGATTGCCCATCACATGCAGGCGGCAGGCTTCAATGTGATCGTTGCCCATGACGGCGACACAGCCTTTGAAAAAATGAAAAAGCAGCTTCCTGACCTGATTTTGCTTGACCTCATGCTCCCGGATGTGGATGGTGTGGAAATTTGCAAGATCCTTAAACGAAAAGAACTCACGAAAAACATTCCGGTCATCATGGTCACCGCCAGGGGAGAAGAGGTGGACCGCGTCGTGGGCTTGGAACTGGGGGCCGATGACTATGTAGTGAAACCCTTTAGCACCAGGGAGCTCACGCTTAGGGTAAAGAGAATCCTGAAACGGCTCCCGGCTGATCGGGGAAAAGAAAAGGTCCTCAAGCTTGGAGAACTGGTCTTGGACGTGGATGCCCACATGGTCACCATAGGCGAAAAAAGGATTGAACTGACCCTTACGGAATTTAAACTCCTCAAGGAGCTTTTGCTTAGCAGGGGCCGGGTAAGATCAAGAGAAACTCTTTTGAATAACGTCTGGGGATATAGTTTCGAGGGATACAACCGCACAGTGGATACCCATATCCAGCGCCTCCGTCGCAAATTGAGAAACCACGGACAGATCATTGAAACCGTGCGGGGGATTGGATATATGATCAAAGACGGGTAATCATGAAGTTCAAATGGAAGTTATTCTTTTTGTATTTGTTGATTGTCCTGATCCCCTTTCTTGCCGCAGAACGATATCTCACCTCCCACCTCAAAGAGCGCCTGCTGCAACAGATAGAAAACCGCCTCTCCAAAGAAGCCCTGCTGATCAAGGCCATCATTGAAAAAGATTATAAAAACCGCGCCCCTTCCTATGAGATCGACTCCTTGATCAAAAGAATGGGTAAAGACATCAATGAACGGATTACCTTTATAGACGCCCACGGAACCGTATTGGGAGATACCGAGATAGCCCCGGACAACCTTCAAAATATTGAGGATCATTCTGGGCGCCCCGAATTCATAGCAGCCTTCAAGGCATCACACGGCGTGGCGATTCGCTACAGCACAACCCTTAAAATTGACATGATGTATGTGGCGGCAAAGATTGCACCCCAGGGTGAATTTCTGGGCGTGGTCCGGGTTGCAGTTCCCTTAACCCAGATCAAGGACTTGATGCAAAAGACCGAATATAGCCTTCTTACGGCCTTTGTGCTCTGTGCAGTGCTGATCTTGGTATTGAATATCATAGTGTCGAGGAGACTCTCTAAGCCTGTCGAGGAGATCACGCGTGCAGCCGAGGAAATCTCCAAGGGGAACTTCGATGTCAAGGTATACCCTGGTGTCAGGGGTGAATTGGGGATCCTGGGCCGTTCAGTCAACAGGATGGCTTCGGAGATCAGGAAAAGGGTTAGCGAGATTACACAGGAAAAAGAGACGCTTCAAACCATCCTGCGAGGGATGTCAGACGGAGTCATGGTGGTAAATAGCCAAGGGGAAATTACCTTGATCAACCGAGTTTTGCACGATTTATTCCCCGGGATGCCCACGGCAATCGGAAAAACTCCAGTGGAGGTCATCCGAAATGCCGAACTCCAGGACGGGTTTGCAAAAGTCCTGGAGGAGGGCGAGACTTTCAAGGTGGAGCTTTCGGTCGCCACCCCCGAAGCTGACAAAATTTTTGATGTCACCATTGTTCGCCTTATGCCTCAGGACAAGACAGAAGGGGCCGTAGCTGTCTTTCACGACATCACGGATTTAAAACGCATAGAAAAAGTACGCAGAGATTTTGTTGCCAATGTGTCCCATGAACTCCGAACACCCCTGACATCCATAAAGGGTTATGCGGAGACTTTGTGCGATGAGGATATAGAAGATGTTTCAAAGGCAAGGTCTTTTGCTCAGATCATCTTAAAACACGCAAACCAGCTCTCCGGTCTTGTACAGGACCTCCTTTCCCTGACCAGGCTCGAATCCCAGAGCACTGTTCTGATCAAAAAAGAGATTAACGTGAGGGAGGTTCTGGATGCCTCAATATTAGTGGTAAAACCCTCTGCTGAGAAAAAACGCCTTACTATCCAGGTAGAATCAGCTCCTGAAAAAATCATGGTCCGGGCAGACAAGAATCAAATAGGTCAGGCACTCGTTAACCTGCTGGACAATGCAGTTAAATACACGCCAGAGGGTGGTTCTATTACAGTGGTCGTAGAGGATGCAGGCAAGGAAGTCCACGTAACGGTGAAAGACACGGGCATTGGCATACCCAGAAAAGACCTGAACCGCATCTTTGAACGCTTCTATCGTGTGGACAAGAATCGCTCCAGAGAGATGGGGGGCACTGGCCTTGGGCTCTCCATCGTAAAGCACATCATTCTCGGCCACGGCGGCAGGGTCTGGGTCCGGAGCGAACTGGAAAAAGGCTCTGCATTCAGCTTCAGCCTACCGAAAGAGCAGAGCCACAATACTTAGACAAAGATTGCCTGCTTCCTGAGGTCACCCCTATCGGTTCCTGCTTTAGGCTCTGTTACAACGATTATCCTTGACCAGTCGTTTGATCTTATGATACTTTTTTTATAGCTGCCCCCACCTTAAAGGCTATGCTGAAAAACTTTTACCTTGCTGATCTCAAGTTCCATCTCCAATTCAAAAGACCCGTAGACATTTCCCCTTTCTCGGCCGGGCCCATGCTTCGGGGGGCCTTTGGCACAGCGTTGCGTCGTATCGTGTGCCACGATCCTGAGGCCAAATGTGCGCAATGCGCGGTATCCGACAAGTGTGCCTATCAGAAGATCTTCGCACCTGTGGTTTCAGCGGATGCTGAACGGCTCAGCAAAAACAGGGATCTGCCCCGGGGCTTCGTGATCAAGCCGCCCTTGGATGGCAGCAGGTACGATGCTAGCAACCCCTTTTGCTTCAGGATGATCCTTGTAGGCGATCTGGTGCACTGGATACCTTATATCATTGTCCCATTCAGGGAGCTCGGGGATGTGGGTATAGGCCGTGCCCGCACACCCTTTACCTTGGACAAGATCAGGAGTCTCGGAAACTCCCGGGGACAAGGCCAAACGCTTTACAGCGCCTCGGATCAAATGGTGCGGCCACAGGCTATGGTGCACCTCCATTTTTCCGATTTTCTCCGCAAGGCCCAAAAACTCGATCAGGACCGACTCACTGTCCGTTTTCTAACCCCCACGATCCTGCGTTACAGCCCTGATGGCACCAAAGGGAGCTCGCGACCCATGCGCGTGCCCGAGTTTCACGTCTTTGTCAAACGCCTCCGCGACAGGGTCAACCGTCTGTCCACGGCCTATTGTGCAGAGGCCATGGATATTGATTACAGGGCCTTTGGGGAGCGGGCCGAACGGGTTGTGACCGAATCGGTCAGGGGCAGATGGGTGGACAGGAAACGCAGGACACGGGCGGGCAAGACCCAGGATCTCGGGGGTTTTGTGGGCGAGATCACGTTTTCAGGTCCTATCGGTGAGTTCCTGCCTCTGATTCTGGTGGGGGAATACCTGCATGTGGGAAAAAATGCTGTTTTTGGCAACGGTTGGTACGAGGTTCTGGCATTAGCAGTCCGCTAAAAACCCTTGTGTATTTTACTGTGGCCTATTTAACCGGGGCCTGCCAGATATTGGTCTGTGTTTTTCTGCGCTTGCCCCGTTAAATTTTTAAGTATTTAACTGGGGTGGTTCTGCGGCAGTTGCAAAAAAAATCAACTGCGTAATATCTACACACTTTTTTCTGCCTATTTTTGCCAAAATTGTTACATTTCGTTACAGTTGCCTGTTATGAGCAGTCCCCTTCTAGCAAAAACGACTTGTCACTCCCGGTAATTCTTGACAACGACAAGGGGTTGCTGATACTGACCACCTGAGATCGCCCCATGTGCCATTAACAACAATTATAGAGGGTGCCATGCACTGAATCCTTGACCCCGTTTCACAAAAAATGTGAGCGGGGTTTTATATTTTCCGGGCTAACGGAATATTGATCGCTTTCCTCAAGATTTCATGTTTCAGCTTACTGCTGATGAGGCAGAACGTTTGAGATGCCAGATTGGCATCTCAAAGACAGGGCGTGGTGGTCGTCGTTACTTACCTTATGCCTTTACGGAGCAAGGTGTTGCTATGCTCTCCAGTGTCCTGAACAGTCTGCAGGCTATTCAGGTGAACATAGCCATTATGCGCGCCTTTGTAAAACTTCGACATGTGGTTTCGACACACAAGGAGTTGGCGGTGAAGTTAAGCGAACTGGAGCGCAAGATTGAAAAGCATGATGAGAGGAGGCCATTCGCCAGCTCATTTCGCCACCAGAGAAGCCAAGACGCAAGCCTGATTGAATTTGAGACTGCAATCCTGATTTGAAAAAGGGGTAGTGATCATGACGGAGAAGAGGTCACTTGTTCCAATTGAGTCAATTCAACGTCGAATATTCGTCATTCGCAACGAGAGGGTCATGATTGACCGGGCTCTCGCCGAGTTATATGGGGTGGAAACAAAACAACTGAAACGGGCCGTTAGACGGAATCTTGACAGGTTTCCGTCTGATTTCATGTTTGAACTGACCAAGGAGGAGTATGATTCTTTAAGGTGCCAAATTGGCACCTTAAAAAGAGGAGAGCATACGAAGTATTTGCCCATGGCTTTCACCGAACAGGGTGTGGCCATGTTGTCATCAGTGGTCAACAGCAAACAAGCGATTGAAGTAAACATTTTGATAATGCGGGCATTTGTGGAACTCCGGAAAATGATCTCTTCTCACAAAGCTCTGTTGCGTAAAGTAGAAGAAATGGAGAAGAAATATGATGAGCAGTTCAAGGTTGTGTTTGACGCTATACGCGAACTTATGACGCCGCCTGAAAAGCCGCGAAAAAAGATCGGTTTTGTCGTCAAGGAGAGGCGTGCTGCTTATGGCAAGGGTGCAAAGAGGAAAAAGAAAAGGCAGTCCTGGGAGACACTGGATGACTAAGGAGAACGGTTCCCTGGTACCGGTACCCGTCGAAGCCTTGATCCATACAGTTCGCGGGCAAAAAGTCATTCTGGATACTGATCTGGCGAGAATCTACAATGTTGAGATCAGACGCCTGAACGAACAGGTCAAGCGAAATGCGGATCGTTTTCCGGCTGACTTCATATTTCGGCTTACCCACGGACGAGTGGGAGGATGTGCGACGTTTAAGGTCGCAAAATGCGATCTTAAAGCGCGGACAGCACCGGAAATACCCTCCGTATGCCTTCACCGAGCACGGTGCTTTGATGGCCGCGAACATTCTAAAGAGCAAGACCGCCGTTGCCATGAGCATCTATGTTGTCCGCGCATTCGTTCGTATGCGCGAGGAACTCACATCGCGCCGCGATCTTGAGGAACGCCTGGATCAGATCGAGAAGATCCTCCTGGTCCACGACACTCAGCTGAAGGAGCTGTTTGAGAAGATACGCCCGCTGCTCCTTCCGCCACGTGACCCTCCGAAGAAGCCGATTGGTTTTGATATCAAAGAAGTCCGGGCTGCCTATGGCAAATGAACCCAAAAGGATTAGGGCCTACCATGAATAAGCGCAAGGCGATTTCTGCGCCGACATCGCGGTCGGGCTCGGCGGCCTAAAGGATAATGGAAAATTCTATGAAACATTATGAGACCCTTAAAGAAAGAGCTACAGAATTCATGTTGCAACGAGGCTGGAAAAGGCTCACCGCCAAACACCGGGAGTTTGAACAGAGCCTTTTTGAGCACACCATGGTAGATAACGCGGTGCTTGGAAGGGGATGGTATGGAATTGAGAAGGGGACATAGGCCAATTGTGTATTAGATTGTTTTTCAAATGAACAATGGGAAACGGGTGGTTAAGGAACAACTTGAGGGAATAAGAGATTTATTTAATCAGTTGACTGGAGGGCATGGTTTTGAACCTTATCCCTATCAGGAGAGAGTGGCTGAACATCTTTTTTCTGGTCGCAATGTTATCCTTTCTGCTCCAACGGGTGCTGGGAAGACTTGGGCAGCGCTATTGCCGTTTCTTTACTCCAAGAAGATTGGGGAATCGCTCTTTGATCGCCTCATCTTTGCTTTACCGCTGAGAACGCTGGCGACTACCCTATTCAAGGACACCGTAACAGCATGTCAGATGGCATTTGGCCAAGACACGGTTGTCACAGTGGGCAAAGATAGAGATTACCAAGAGACCGCTCATCTGTATATTACTATCCAAACCGGCGAGCAACAGGATGATCCTTTTTTTGAAGGGGATATTGTTTTTACGACTATTGATCAGCTTCTCTCCTCTTATTTCATGATGCCGGTATCGTTGCCTCCAAGACTTGGCAATATCAATGCAGGGGCATTGCTTGGTTCTTTTCTGGTGTTTGACGAATTTCATCTGTTGGAGCCTGACAGGGCAATGGGTACGACCCTGGAAATGCTGGATCGCCTCAAACCGTTTTGCCGCTTTCTTGTGATGACAGCCACTATGAGCGGAAGGACTCAGGCATGGCTTGCGGATACCTTGCAGGCTGAACAGGTATACCTTTCCGGTGAGGAAGTTATGTCACTTCCGTGCCATCGTGAAAAACAGCGCGCCTATTGCTGGGTGCCTGAACCATTGGAAGTCGGGCATGTGTTGGAGCATCACGGGAAGGGACGCTCTATTGTGCTCGTAAACACCGTGAAGCGAGCACAAGACCTGTACGTAGCATTGAAAAGGGCGACTCGTGAAACCTCAACACAGGTGCTCTTGCTTCACAGCCGTTTCTATCCCCAGGATCGCAAACAAATGGAAGATAAACTCAAAGAGTACCTTGGCAAAGAGGCTACCCGTACCGATGTCATTCTGGTTACTACTCAGGTCATCGAAGCCGGGATGGATATTTCGGCGGATAATCTTCATACAGAGTTGGCCCCGATGAACAGCCTTGTCCAACGGGCCGGGCGATGCGCAAGATATGGCGGGCCAAGGAGTATAGGGACGGTGTGGGTATATGAGTTGGAACGTGGAGAAGATCAACAATTAAAGTGGGGGCCGTACAGAGATGAGCCCACACGCGAATTATTGGAGTCTTCCCGGCAGATGTTGAGTAGGCTTGACAGCAACGGGAAGGTCGTAAGTTCTGGTACGGAACACGTATGGGTAGATGAGGTACATACACAGGCCGAATTGGCTGCTTTACAGGTTTTTGCCAATTTGTATGAACGGCGGCGTATGGTGCATGACGCCATGGAAAACAAAATGAAAGACGCCGTAAGACAACTGATCAGGGATGTTGCCTCAATCAGTCTCATCATAACTGACGACCCTGACTCTCTCCGTTTCGACAGGACAATGTGGCCTCGGATGATTTCTGTTCCTCGGGTCAGCCTGTTTGCCCTTACAGAGGCATTTGAAGGCAAAGGGGGTGGGCAATGGGTGGCCAAGATTCCAGCAGAGAGCAAGGCCTTGCCGGGCGGAGCATTACAATGGGATTGGGAAAAGGTCTCCAGTGTTCGCCGACTTCTTTCCGCTCCCTGGCTTATTGCCATCCACCCAGATGCCGCTTCATATTCTCCAGATCTCGGTTTGCAATTGGGAGTAAGCGGTCACGCTGCCCCTGTCATTTATGATCACCGCCCGCCCCTTCCCCGTTATCAGCTTGAATACGAGACCTTTCGGGAGCATACAGAACGGGTTATCAGTCAGTGCCGTCAAATGGCGCACAAGTATGAGACAGCCGTGCGGGCTATCGAAATGCATGGCGGCATGACGAACGAAAAATGCGAACAGCTTTTTGAACTGGCCTGTGCGCTCCACGACGTGGGCAAACTGACCAAGCAGTGGCAGGCGGCGATGAGGGCCTGGCAGGAATTCAAGGACGCCTCCAAGCTCATGGATGAGCCGTTAGCCCATACAGACTATGAACCTGAGGTCGATTGGCAGAAACGAAAACAGTTTCCAAAACAAGGGTCGCATGCAATGGAAGGGGCCTTTGCCGTTAGTCAAGGTTTGCTGGAGCAAGAATTGAGCGATGATGTGGCTGCTGTGGTATGGACGGCCATTGCCAGACACCACGCTCCCCATACCCGGAGTCTTGGCTCTTTTCAATTAATCGACAGGGCATCGGAAATTTTACAAAAGTCAGTGCCGGAAAACTTCGAGAAGGGCTGGCGTTTAGTAGACCAACCCAACAGGGATGAGCAGCAAAGGTTCACAAATGACCTCCTGTCCTTTCAGCGTCAGGAGGACTATCCGCTTTGGCCCTTGTATGTCCTTGTGGTGCGACGGTTACGCTTGGCAGACCAGGGAAGTATGAAAAATAATCGATAAATATACTTTTTAGCTTTTTGTATGTTATATTTTGTGTTATTAATATATCAACTTTCGGAAGGGAATATTACCACGAAATATAACATTATGACCCAGATCTATACTAATACAACGACGGCCCGGGAGATGGAGCTTCTAAAATGGATAAAGGAGACTTTTCCCGAGGGAGTATTTAGGACACAGGATCTAAGATTCAGGCCGGAAGTGTATCGACGATGGCGAGATTGGCCAATGATTTTAGACAGGTTAAGAAAAAAGGAATGGGTCGTTCTTCTGGAGAAAGGAAAGTATATTTTCGGTGACCTGTTATCATCCCAGACAGGTGACTCCTTTGTCATCGGAACTCGGCTCGTTTCCCCGTCTGCTATTGCCTATCAGTCAGCCCTAAACCATTATGGTTGGACAGAACAGATTCCGAACGTGGTGTTTGTGCAGACCATTAAGCAAAAGACCTCTAAAGAGATACTGAATGTCCGTTACAAATTTATCAAGGTCAGGCCTCAAAAGTTTTATGGAGTCAGGGACGAGTGGAGTGGTATGGCAAGATATAAAATCACGGATCCGGAAAAGACGATCATCGATTGTTTTGACCTGCCGGAATATGCTGGGGGCTTTGTGGAAGCGGCCAAGGGGCTTTATGCTGCCCACAGGGATTTGGACAAGGAGAATCTCTGGCACTATGCAGAGAGTATAGGCAATCAGACAGTGATGAAACGCATTGCCTATCTTTCCGAGCTTTACGATATAGAAGATTTCGCCAAATTCAGAGAAAGGGTGCTGGCTCGGCTTACCAAAACCTATTCTATCCTGGACCCTTTATCTCCCCCCACAGGGAAACGAATATGTCGATGGAAACTGCTACTTAACCTCTCGAATCAGGCCCTCCTGGGCATGGCGGAGGGATAATATTGCAATGTTGACCCCCAAAGAGTTGAGAGAAAAGTCAGCTTTATGGGGAGTGCCGGTTGAAACGGTGGATAAAGATTGGGTTTTGGGGCATGTGCTGCGGGGGATTTTCAGCCATGAATTAAAAGAGAAATTGGTATTTAAGGGTGGCACGTGCCTTCGGAAGGCATATTTTTCCGACTATCGTTTTTCCGAAGACCTGGATTTTACTGCTGCGGAGCCGTTAACCGATTCCATGTTCCGTCAGTCATTGACTCGCAGTCTTGAACCTATTTATGAAGAAACGGGTATTCATTTCGGCGCACCCGCTGTCCAACGGCAACTTTTTGAAGATCGTCTGATGGGTTACCGGATTTCCCTCCCCTTTTGGGGTGCAGCACACCCCCGACATCGGCAGATTCCTGATCAGCATCGATGGATGACGAGGATCAGGATCGATGTCTCTTTACATGAGGAAATTTGTCTGCCGGTGGCCCGCAGACCTTTATTGCACTCTTATTCTGATTGTGCAGCAGCGGGCAATGAAATACCCGTGTATTGCCTGGAAGAGATCTTTGCCGAAAAACTACGTTCGCTCATCCAGAGATCGTATATAGCCCCGCGAGATTGCTATGACCTCTGGTATCTCTGGTCTCATTGCCAGGACAGAATAAATTGGAGGGTAGTACCAGCAACCTTTGAGAAAAAATGTAGGACAAAGGGCATAGACTTCAGGGACAGATCCGTTTTCTTCCCTCCGGAGAGGATGTTTCACATGAAAAAACAGTGGGTTCCATCCCTGGGTAGCCACCTGAAAACGATTCCACCCGCAGACATTGCTATTGAAGATCTGCGCAAGGCTATAGCACATCTTTTTAAATAAAGGGGAGAGCAGTGGAATATAAAATCCAAAAATTCACTGGTACCTATGCGGACACACTGGAGGCGGTCGGGACGGCAGA
This sequence comes from Deltaproteobacteria bacterium, assembly GCA_003647275.1. Taxonomy (GTDB): domain Bacteria; phylum Desulfobacterota; class Desulfobacteria; order Desulfobacterales. Next base: position 20,659 of record QMMN01000020.1, on the reverse strand, counting down.
TCTTCTCGGGGAGCTGACAGGTGTTCCGGTCCGCATTGAGGATATAGGGGATGCGTTTCGTATAAGTGTGGTCGGTGAGACCGCACCTATGGACTGGAAGCCACCCGGCCCCGGATACCCTTTTATCTTTCTGAGAAACAAAGACGGTAAACGTCCACAGGGCCGGGTAATCGATTACGACGAGGAGAGAAAAAAAGACGAGGCCGCAAGGCTATATAGAAGACCGAACGGCAAGAAAAAAGCTGAACTGGAGCAAGTGCTCAGAGAGCAAGGGCTGCCGGAGCCGGAGCAACCGACACGTGAATATCGTATGGCAAGTATTTTGGCCTCCATGCGCATGGGTTGGGATGCTGACAAGAAGCTTTATCGATGGATTGTGGAACATCCCGAAAAGGCATTGGAATGGGCCAGAGCGCGGCTCACCTCCGGGGATGAGTTTGTCCCCCCTGTTCGCCTGAGCAACAGCCAGTTCTTCTCACCAGCCACTGGCAAGGGAGTCCACGCTGCCAAGACCGTGGCCAAATCTCCTGGTGCCATTAGCAAAGAGGTTGTTGACCCGTTTTCAGAGTGGATGAAATACCGGGGCGCATACTCGGCAATGCTGCCGTACCGGGTTGGCAAAGACATCAAAGTGTATGTGATAGAACCCGGCGATATCGACGTTGAGGCCCTCAGGGCCTTGCGTCACACGCTTATGGACCTCAATCTCTGGGGCGGCATCCGCCTGGATATTGAATCATCCTTGAGGCTGGCAGAGCAACTTATCCTCAAAAGTGATGTCATGGGGCGGCAGATCGGCCTTCGACGCCGAAGGCCAAATGAGATCGTAAAGGGCCTGCGGCAGGCATTCTTTAAAAATCTGGGCACTGCCTCTGCCCTCATGAACGATGCTTTTATGCCCCTGCCGGGCTGGTTTGTCATATCCGACAGGGGGGCGGCAAATGCCTTTCTCGGGATCATCGAAGAGCATATCGGCACACAAAAGGGGGCAGAGCGAACAGCAGGCTCTCTAGGCTCACTGGCTGAGTCACGCTCTGGCGATGTTCCTGTTCTTCAGCAATACAGGAAATGGCTTACCACGGGAGAACTCTCTGACTTTCTTGAGTTCACCGCCCGGTTTGCCGTCCACATAATGCAACGCCGCGGAGTGAAGGAATTGTCTATCGTTAATATTAAAGAGCTTTTAGTAAGGGGGTATCCGATGAAAGCAGAGGAGATAATCACCAATGACGGTTTTCTGTCCGTAGCCAGAGCTATTCGCAACAGCACCATTTATGCTCTGAGTTTAAAAAAAAGAGAGGTTCGTTTCGGGCTAGCCCAAGACTGGAAACAGAAAATGAAGGGCGGAAGCAAGAGCTTTCTCCCGTTGTTGGCGGACTTTGTTCAGCAATACAACTGGGAGACGGAGCACAGACTGAAGGGGAAAGGCCATACTGTTAAAAGTCACGAGTTAGATAAGGTGTTTGGACTAATCGACGAACATGGGGCAGAGCTGGTCGGGATGCTTCTCTTGGCCTATGGATTTGCCCGGCCACCCAAGACAGACCCTGGGACTGAGGCTGCCGATGATGAGTCATCGGGTGTCGCTTAACCCGAAACCTAAATGTTTTAAGAGGAGGGAGCTACCATGAAGCTACATTCATTGAGTATTTCCGGACTTGCCACCATAAACCTTCATGCCCTCAATAATGAAGGGTCGGAAGGCAACGCACTGATGACCCGCATGGTGGAAATAGTGGATGAAAACGGTGAAAACCATACGGTGAATGCCATCTCAGGCGACATGTTCAAACATATTCAGGCTGAGCACCTCTACCGGCTTGCTGGGGAGCAAAATCTGAATCTATGTGATGGCTGCAAACTATTTAGCGCAAATCGAATATGCGAAGACGAATCGTTTACTGAATCTTTTACCAGAGATACTCAGGATAGTCAGGTCCTGAACACGGCGCTTAATACCTGCATAATGGATGATTGTGAAGGAATTCTCATTACTACCAACAACAAATCCATCGCACGCAAGTCAGTTATAGAATTCGGCTGGGTAGTAGGGCACCCTTCTTCCGTCATGACGGAATCATACTTTCATGCCAAGTATGTCCCTGAAGGCCGGGAGGCTGGCTCTGGCAGTGCCGAGAATCTTGGTCAGAACATCTTTCACCGTCCAGCCTCCAGCGGACAGTATGCCGTGGTTCTCAATCTGGACCTATTCAGGGTGGGGATGAATGATATTACGTTGTCCTATGCCCTCGACAACACTGAGAGACAAAAGCGTATCAAGGCATTGCTGCAATCGGTGCTCTATACCTTTATTAAGCCCGGCGGGGCGCATCGCAACACTCAGAACCCGCACATCGTTAACTTTGAGGGGGTTATTGCCGCCTCCACATCTACCGTGCCCGCACCCACTGTTAGCGCGCTGAACCCCGACTATCGCAGCGAAGTTGAGAGCATCGCCGCTACCCTTAACAAGTTAGCCGAAAACGCTGTAACGGTATACACTTTTGATTCTCTGAGCGGATTTGCTGAAAAGATGACAGAAATCGTTGAAAAAGTTCAACCTTGGGGAGCGTAAGATGGCCAGGCAATCGAAAAAGAGTGATCAAGCTGTGAGTCCACCGAATCGAGGCAAAGGTCAATGGCTGCTCGTCCGTTACCTTCCCACAACTCTTTTTAGCCTGCGCATGACGCACGCTACCAGCAAAGGTGGGAAGACACTCCTGGTTCCAACGCCTTATGCCGTGAAACTGGCCTTTATCGACGCCAGCTTTCGCATTGGCGATAGAGACTTGGCTGTGACAGTGCTTCACTGGCTCAAAGATCGTGAGGTACGTTTCAGACCACCTGAACATTGTGTTGTGCTGAACACATTTATCAAGATAAAGCAAGAAAAGCGGGGCGCTCCGAGGGGGATCTATGAATCTACAATCGCCTACCGCGAGTTCTGTTATTATCGAGGTGAGTTAACTATTGCCATAGGTGTGGGTGGACTTGAAGCGAAGCAAATAGAAATGATTAAGAAAGTAGCCGTTCACATCAACTATCTGGGTAAGCGAGGGAGCTTTATGCAGTTTATAGGGGCTGACGACGTGGATATTCTGCCCGAAGGATTCACACATCCGTTGCATGATCCAATGCTACGTCCAGGACTCTACGCCAAATCTAGCTTGCTGGATGATTTTGGAAAAGATGCCTTTACAGACAAGAATCTCTTTGACCGCATCAGCACATATGGCAAAGGAGCTGTTTCGCTTGGGAAACATCGAATATTGGTGCCCACGCTATTGCCATACAGGCTGGTCCAGAGCAGTCGGGGTTTCAGCCAGTACCGGAGAATTGAGGGAGAAAAACATGGAGCCCATAACGATCAAGATTAAGACGCTAACACCTATCTGGACCGGCGGGGTTGACCGGGGTTGTGTCCGAGTTCATGAAACAGGGATCCTTGGCAGCCTCCGTTGGTGGTATGAGGCCATTGTAAGGGGCTTAGGTGGATATGCTTGTGACCCTACGGCGGAAACTCGGTGTAACTATGAACCCCAAAAAGGAGAAAGGTCAATTTGTGCGGCGTGTTACCTGTTTGGCTGTACAGGATGGGCCCGATTGTTTCGATTTCAGTGGGAACATGAAAGTGATCAGCGACATCCATTGCATTTCTACAGTACCCTTAAACTCAATAGAACATGGCTTACATCTATTTTTGATCCCCGACACGGTGGTGATACTAAAACCAGTACCCTAACGGGTTTATATGTTCACTTTGGTGAGTTCCCCATTCGTTTAGCATTTCGTGGTGTTTCCATTGATGAGGCGAAATCACAGCTCGGACTGTTGTTGCGATTTATTGAAAACCGGACCGGAATCGGAGCAAAGCTTCAACATGGATTTGGGATTGTATCCTTTGATGACTTGTCTGGCTTCCCCACTGACGGTTTAACCCAATTGCAGAGCGATATCAACGGTAAACGTTTTAAGACCGGAAATGCCGATCCGCAATTACCGGATCTAAGGCGATTTCTGTGGAAAACGTTCTCTAAGAACTTTGATGGAATATTTGGGAAAGATAAATGCGCTGGGACTGAACCAACAGGTAGCATCCAGTATGTCCCTTGCGCTTTTGACATTCGCTATAAAGGTAGCGGAAAATTTGGGTTTCGTCGGTTTCTGGAACAAGAAAAGGGCTGGAAAAATCACTTGGATCGTTTAAATCGACTAATGGGAACAAGTGAAAAGGGAGGCGAAACCATATCGGATGCTGAACGCAGTGGTTGTATGCTCAATTTTGGTATGCCATACCGGACTGCTCAAAATAATATGCATGTGGTTAGAGTTTATGGAGTCATACCGCCTACCGAAGCGGTCAACGAGATAGGTGATTTGATCGATGAATACATGAAGACTATTCAAGCCACATCCTTGCAAACAACAAGTGGGATAGATGTGTTAAAGGGGGCATGCGATGTTTGATTATTGGGGCGCGTTGACGTCATCTCTCGATCCAAAAGCCTTAAGCACAACCGACGAGTTCATTTGCTATTACCATAGCTTGCTATCAACAGACAAAAAGAAGGCCGATGACCTTAGAGAAACCTGGAAGTCAGAGTTTACAGGCGACCATCCTGTTCCGGCCAAGTGTAAATCGTTTTGGGAAGATATTGCACAACCCTCCATTGATCTTGACCATCTGCCTTTTGGCAGTTGGTTTCTGAAGATCAGGTTTCGTCTGTTGTCCCCGTGGTTTTCCAAGGGATTGAATGACTTTTACATCATTGATAACCCCATTCTAAGAGACCGAGTATTCAAAATACCAGTATGCCCTGCAAGCACATGGAAAGGGGCGTTACGCATGGCTTGTCGGCTTATGACCGGTGCCATTGACCAAAAAGATGGAGAACGGATCATAGATCTATTTGGAAAGGACAAGCGGAGTGATAATAGTTTTCGGGCTGGGCGGTTACGTTTTTTCCCCTCCTTTTTTCATGAAACCGCATTAGAAGTAATCAATCCCCACGAACGTGAACGCAAGGTTGGTATAAACCCAATTTTATATGAAGTTATACCACCCGGGACTAAGGGGGTTCTTTCTCTCTTATATGTGCCGTTTGACTTAATTAGTGCTCCTAAGAAAGACATTACTGCACAGGCATGGACTGATCTTCGGTACATGATGCAAGCCATAGACAAAACGCTGACTGTTTATGGCTTTTCAGCTAAGAGTTCGTCTGCATGGGGTTTGGCAAGACCTGTAGACATTGAAGTTCAGACAAACTTCAAACAGATCAGGGGAGCGAAGGTGCCGGAAAAACCGAAGCCACCAGGGGACTTAATAATGCCGGATTTGAGCACATTAAAAAAATTCAAACAGCTCTGGAACATGGATGGCTCACTGAAGATGTTGACCAACAAAGAACTACAGTCTTTGGAGAGGAAGAAGAAAAATCCGAACGGGATTCTCTCAAAGGCTCAAGTCGCCATATATAAGAAAGGACGTGAGGCTCAACAAAAGCATACAGATGAGTTGAAAAGATATGAAGACATGTGTCGCTATTATGAAAACAAAATCAAGGAATACGAAACCAAAAGGAAAGAGGAGGAGAAAGTAAAGCTATCCGCTGCTAAGAATTTCAATGAGGTACTCCTTTGGATCAATGAACAGGAGGCGATCCAACAATGAGTAGGCTTGATTGTCTTCGGGACAACAGATCCCTGCTAATTACGAGCGAGATAATCGGTTGGCTTCATATGCTGGGTAAAGTTCATCCTGATTTTCTGAGAGGACAATGTAAGGATATTCCTGGGAACAAAAAGCCTGAATATAAGTATGAAGAGTTCTACAAGCAAGACGATCAATTGAAAGAATTAGCCGATGATAAAGCATTTAAAAACATCCTAATGGGTTCTAAACCATTCAATTCACACGCACCAAAACTTGCCAGTTTTTTCAAGAAACATAGAAAAAAAGACGGAGACGGTTTGTTGTATCTGTTGCAAGAGGCCCACGGGATTGTATCGGGCGTTGAAAAGAACTTACCAAAAGATACTTCTGGGTATTTGAGGCAATCATCTGTGAATATGTGGATGACAAACGCCTTTGGGTGTGGAGTCCGAAACCTTCTTGTCCATCAGCCTGACTTTTATTCCACTCAAGGACGTGAAGAACTTTATGAGAAGGTAGCGCAGTTGCTAAAGACTATCCTTTCGAATTACGCAACCATGGATGTCGAGTCATGGTTCCAAATCCGTCGTCAGACAATAGGCGAAGGTGGATGGCTGAAAAAGGCGCTTTCATCTTCGTTGGCTGAAACCAGGTTGCCTAATAACGATGTCACGGTGTGGGATCAATCTTATGTGGCTGCGGCTTTGATGAAAAGCGGTATTGCTATGGGCTTGTTGACCCATCAATTGCCTGATGACGTCAGTCGTGAGATGAAATGGAGTATTCTTGGCGTTGGTTTGAACACACAACACTTGATTGGGCGAGGGATCAAGATTGGTGACGTGTTGGGTATCAAGGATGTGGTTGAAAAGTTTTTCATGGCGGTTCAGAGGCTGCTGGAGGTAGAGAGGCCGGTAGGCGCTTTGTTATACTGTGATGTTAATGGTGCTTATTTTTCATACCCTGATGTGGATTATGCTGAAGTGAAAAACGAGCTAAAAGAACGCATTAAGAACTTTGCACATGATCTTGATTTGGAGATCACTCCCGTAGTCAAGATCTCCGAGTCAACTCGTTCATTAATTCCAATGGTTCAGTTGATGCGTAATACGGTAAAGGATACCTTAGTTCCTGTTCGTGAGGTCCAAATTAATGGCACCGCCCCTGATGGAAATGTGTGCCCTGTATGTTCGGTCCGGCTAAATGGGAATGAGAATAATAAGGATGTCGTCTGTGATATTTGCAGGGTAAGACGAAGTGGGAGGGGAGAAAAATGGAAGGAAGATATCGCTAAGTCTCATGGGACCATCTGGCTTGAGGAGGTGGCTGATCGTCATGGTCGAGTTGCACTGCTGGTGACGTCATTTGATCTTAGACATTGGTTAGATGGCCGAAATTCGGACAGTTTGCGAGCCCAATCGATTTGGGAGTGGATTCATAATAATGCAGCCATCAAAAAAGTGGCCAATACAAATGGCACTGAATCGGGTCTCAGAAGAGAGATTCAACAATGTTTAGAAAAATCAGAAAAAAATGACTGTATAATTAAACACATTCATGACGGTTTCAAACATGCAACATCATTTGAGTCGTTTTTCGCATCTATTGTAGAAGATCGGGCAATTAAGGATATGCCCAACTGGTTCAATTTGGCTGATGATGACAGGACCAATTGGTTATTACATCAACTATTCAAAAAACACCCTTCTCCCGCCCGTATCCGCCGCTTCTGGGAAACCACGCAAACTTTCTTCGACCAGAGCTTGGATGAGATCAAGAAGCTTCCTGCTTTTGAAGGGCTACGCTCCACCCGTCTCATACTTACCTTAAAGACAAATGAGCTGGACAAATCCAAGGTTTACGATGGGACATTAAACGGCGCTTCCATCAGCATATGTCACATCAATAGCCAATGGGTCACCATAAGCAATCTCCAGTGGCTTGCCAGGGAAAATGAAGATGCCACGACCTTGGCCCATCGTTTAACTGAAGAAAAAGGCAACTTGAGCATCCGGTCAGAAGACGACAGGGAGTGGAGAGAAGTTACTCTATCCGCTGCACTTCCTACCGAGGGAAATATTCCAATTATCCCGATCACCCGCACCCCGGATCGCTTCTGGGTGCTGATTCCTGCCGAGCAGGCCATGGAGATCGCCCAGCAGATCAAAGCAAAATACGAAGCTGAAATGTCTAAGGTACGCGATCGGCTGCCCCTCCATATGGGGCTGACATTTTTTCCCCGTAAGACTCCATTGTTTGCAGTAATGGAAGCCGGCCATCGGATGACTAAAGCGTTTGGAAGCCAAAAGGAAGAAAAGTGGCAAGTGCTGGCGGCTAATGATGCCTCCAATGGAAATAGGGTTCGCCACCTCACCCTTGGTCGCCCTGACGGAAGAAAGGTGTGTTGGCATATCTCATACGGTTTTGCTGACCCAAACAAGACAGATTACTTCTATCCTTATTTCAAAACAGAGGGAAAAGCTCTGGAAGAACGTGCCCACACCTTTGCTGTGCCTGGCAAAGGAAGCCATCAGAGGGTGCATGTGTCTGAACTGGAAGCAGGGGACACGGTTACGATCCATCCTTCCCGATTTTCTTTTATTTTTCTCGATACCACCGCCAGACGCTTCGAGGCTGGCGAATCGCTGCGGTATTTGGAGGACGTAGATGCATTATCCAATTTGTGGTACATTCTCAGAAATCACGAACTTACTGATACTGCTTTGCGTAACGGCTGGGCGATAATCGAAAAGGCGCTCAACGATTGGGGGGACGAAGACGCTCGGCGGCAACTGGTCGAAACTACCTTGAAGGTGCAGTGGAAGTTCAACGGAGTCCAATTGGAAGAAATGAAACAAGCAGTACTTGATGGACTGTTGAAAGATTGCCTTGAACTGCACTTGAAGATCTTGAAAAAACGTCTTGGAGGGACAGGTGATGAGCAAAAATAATTTTGATCCGAAAACCTACTATGCCATGGCCCTTGACCCGATCCATGTTGGTACTGGTGGGTACCGGCTTGGCCGTGTCGATAATACGATAGTCCGAGAACCAGGCACGAATCTGCCTAAGATTCCCGGCACTAGTTTGTCAGGAGTGACAAGGACGTATTTGGCGATGCAAGTAGAGGGGAAATATCCGCGGTGTGCAGGTCAAGGACAAGAGAAGAAAGACGAACCTACTTCCGGGCATTGCGGCAAAGAAGATTGCCTGGTTTGTACTACGTTCGGATTTTCAAAGAAGCAAAACAGCTTCTCTGGCCTGGCAAACTTTTCTGATATGCATGTTATGCTTTTCCCTGTAGGCAGTATGCAAGGTCCCGTGTGGATTACGAGTCCAGGACAGTTGAGTATAATCGGGGACGGGCAAAAGATGCCGAGTGTTTCTGAAAACAAGGTCAAATTATCAAAGGGCTTGAACAGTCCCATCAACCTGGGCTGGCTATTGTTGGAAAGTGAAGGTGCAATTGATGAAATTGAGACAGACGAATCCATCCCAAATGACATTAAAGCGCGCATTGTCTTGGTATCCAACAAACTTTTTGGTCAGATTGTCAAAACCAACTTAGAAGTGAGAACATCTGTTGCCATAGATCCGGCAACAGGCGCGGCTGATGATGGGGCACTGTTCACATATGAGGCAATTCCTCGAAGCACAATATTTTGTTTCGATGTAGTCTGCCAGAGTCCTGCCTATTATAGAATCGGTGGAAAGGAGATCACTGCATTTCAGAGTAATAATTCAAATAGCATCAGTTCGGTGCGGGACGCGGTGGAAAAAGGATTTTGTCACCTCGAATATTTAGGCATTGGTGGCATGAACAGTCGGGGAATGGGACGGATGAAGGTGTTGAATATAGGAGGGAACAAGAATGGCGCATGAGCAACCAATCAACTTAGATGCCATTGCCGCTGGAGCGGGGTTTGAGATTGCCGGGAAGGTTTTTCAGAAATCAGAAAAAAAGGATGTTAACTGGATTACAAAATCGCTCGGAGTCTTACAAGAGCAGGGTGTATACGCTTTCTTCCTCTATCTTAAGGCACAAAACAAACATGTGACGGAAGCCCTTTCCGAGCATGCCGCGTCTTTGCTCGGTCAACAAGGAATTAACATTTTGGGGTCTGGCGATATTTTGGATGAGATCAGGGGAGGATTGGCTAAAGACATAGATAAGCTGCTTTTGGGTCACTCAGTTCTCACCCAGGCTCTCATTTACGCCCGCTATCACGCTAAGGCCCTTCCTGATTCTAAGGCTCCCACGGGTGAGGAGGATACGCCATGAGTTGGGAAGCGTTTGAAGTTGTTTTTCGACTTAAAAGCCCACTACACATTGGATATCGACAAATAGGCATGTTGGCAAAAACCCGATACTACGTGCCGGGCAGGAACATGTGGGCGGCGGTGACTGCTCGCCTCGCACAAATGATATCAGGCAAGGATTTGCCAGATTACCAAGGTGTTGGAGAGATGCTGAAAAAGAATGCTAAATTCTCCTATTTTTATTTCACAGAAGATTTTAAAAACCGTCAAAACGATTACCTCCCCCGATACACGAATGAGGGATTAATGTGGGGTGCTTTGCCACAGGATGAATTCGAGCGCTGCTTTATTACTTCGTTTACTACTACAGGCATTGACCATAGTTCTCGTACAGCCGAGGATGAATCTTTACATGAGATTGAGTTGTTATCACATCAGACGATTGTGGATAAACCTGAAAATTCAATGCCGGTTTACCTGCGAGGATACATTTTTTTAAATAATGCAGTTCCCGAAAAACCCACTTTGATGGGGCTGGAGCTGGCAAAGGTCTTGTCCTCCCTTCAAATTGGAGGTGAGCAGCGATATGGATTTGGACGGCTATTGCTTGAGGATGGAAACTGTTCAAGTGTTACTTGCCCTGTATGGGCAGAATCTTTCAATAAAGAAAAGGCATCGATTGTTCTGAAAGGTCAGCGTAGGTATATTCCTGCTCATATGGCCCACGGCAATATTGATGTTAAGGGCGATATTGAAATGTTAAGAGGGCGTGAATGGGATCAAAGAAGGGGAGCCGGACAACACATGCCACCTTCTGAATTATGTTGGAAGCCAGGCTCTTGTTTGATGGATAAAGATCAGTGGGGGTTTTCTCTCAATTATGATGGTACATTGATACCCTTGTGAGAGGGAGAAAGCAGAATTACCACGAAAAAGTTAGGCGTCAGCCGAATGCATCCGAATACAAGAAGAAAAATCCGTTTCCGCCAGCTCGGTTGAGCCTTCTTACTGGTGGAGCGTAGATGGTAAACGTGCTTACAGGCCAGTAGGTTATCGTGGAAGGAAGATTACAAAATGGGATAAAGATGAGCTGGACTGGAGGCTTCCGGTTTTTGAATGTGGCCGCCACCTGATCGCCTTTGATGGGGCAGCATTGCTCCTAAATGAAATCTATAATCAAAGCAAAGGTATAAGCATCAAATAAGGAGGGGCAGAGGCATCAATGGAATAGATAAAGATGTTCGTGTCCAGAAAAACCTTATCTTTCATGAATCTCGTCCCTGGTCCAGGTCTTTTTCCCGACCCTGGCTTTGCTCCGCCGGAAAAAAGCCTCCAGGCCTTCGAGAACAGCTTCGCGGCTGAGATCGCTCGCGACAAATTCCTCGAGTCTTTGTTTGACGATAGCATTGATGGACGTCTTCCTCTGGAAGGCGAGCCGGCGGGCCTTTTCCAAGAGTTCGTCGTCAACTTTGAGGGTTATGTTGGCCATAGCAATTCCCTCCTTGGGAGTATGATGCATTTGATGCATTTATGGGTTAGCACGAGAACTGTGCCATGTCAACTCAACAATGAAAGATGCGATTATCTTTTTCGGCGTGTAGATCCTGTTCATCTTGTCCAAGAAGGAGGGAAGGTTTAGAGCCTAAGACTCTTTTTGATTTTCCTTTTCCAGCAGCTTTGCGAACCGATGAACGGTGAGGTTAACCACTGTGTCAATTGTATACACAATGTACTTTTTTAAATATTTTTCTCGCTCAAGCACCCCGATTCATAGAAAATTCGTCGGAGGAAAAGAAATGGGGGTGTTTAAGGCGGCAAGACCTGATCTCCTGTGATGGGGCGGGAGCTGCTGTTATTGGAACTCTGGGAACGAAGCAGAGTGGATGAGTGAGATGGGAAACCGGTGTTGCGTGGGGGCAGCGGAAGAGAATCGGAATTTGACTTTTCTGCCAGATTGATGTAATAATGCCATCGGATGATGTAATAATGCCATCGATGGAGATTTCGCATGCTCTATAGACTATTTACTTCAAAAGTGAGAATTGAACTCCTTAGCGCGTTCTTTCTGCATCCTGACACGGCTTTTTATGTCAGAGAGATAGCAAGAATCACGGGTGAAGACTATAAGAATGTCAGCCTTGAACTCCGGAATCTTGAGGAAATCGGACTTCTGCGGAGTCGAAAGCAGGGGAATCTGAAGTACTTTAGCTTGAACAAGGAATTCTTGATATATGAGGAACTCAAATCCATCTTCCTTAAGACAAGGGGGGCAGTTGCGGTTCTTAAAGATGCGCTGTCTAAAGTGCGGGGTATAGACTTCGCCTTTATATATGGCTCTTTGGCATCAGGAACGGAAACTGCGGAAAGCGACATTGACATGATGGTTATAGGAAGGATTGCGCTTGAACGCCTGTTGAAATTAATAAGAGAACCCGAAGGCATCCTTGCGCGAGAGATAAACCCATCCCTTTTCGATCTTGCAGAAGTGAACCGGCGTGTGAAAGCAAAAGATCCTTTTATCACAGAGGTATTGAGCAGCCCAAAGATTATGTTGGTCGGAGATGAGGGTGGACTACCAAGAATTGATTAGCAAGGGGTTGATAAAACCCTTCAAGACATCCCCCTCCCAGATCAGAAGCCGAATAGATCTTGCGAAACGGGATATAAAAACAGCAAGGGCAACTATGGCCCATGACAGGGACTGGGCATTCGGCATTGCCTACAACGCTATTCTCCAGGCTACACGGGCTCTAATGTTTGCAAAAGGATTTAGACCGCGTGCCGGAGAAGGGCAGCACAAAGTTGCGGTTCAGTTTGCAGAAATGACACTAGGGGAGAAGTTTCAAGACGAGATACACATATTCGATAAGATGAGGAGCAAGAGGCATCGTGTTATTTATGATGTTTCAGGAATCGTATCTCATGCCGAAGCACGCCAGGCTTTTGATTTTGCTGTGAGGTTTATAGAAATAGTAGAAAAAACATTGGCCGACCTACTGGAAAGTGAGTGACCTGATCGCCTGTGATGGGGGGCCTGCGAAACGCAAGGAAAAGAGGACAAGCCATGGCAACCGAAGAATCAGTTGAGAGTAAAGTAACTCGCATACGTCCCGAGTATGAGCCGGAGGAAGCAAAGGTTGTTATGCCTCTTGCTCAGCTTAACCTTTTTACTGGCCAGCCGGAGGTAATCCGGTTCCCAGTGGAGGCAGAATTCGAGGAAGAAGAAATCGAGGTGGGGGAGGGGATCACCCTGGTCAAGAGTGGCGACACCTCCCAGTTGATCGTCTCTGGCTTCGGCACGTTTATGAGCAAGGTGAGTGAGCGGCTCACGGTGAAGAAGGGAAAGAAAATCATCTATGAGTTTCCCTTTTTTCGACTCAGCGAGGTAACCGTAGCCTCCAAAGGGATTACCCTGTCCACCGATCTCATCATGGAACTTTGCCAGCGCGGGATTCAGATCAATTTCCTGCACGGCACGGGCAAACCGTATGCCAAGATCGTGGCCCCGGCACTAACAGCCACGGTGCAGGCGCGGCGGGAGCAGATTCTTGCCTTGAACGATGAGCGGAGCGTCAGGTTCTCGCGGTTGATTGTTGAGGCAAAGGTGGGCAACCAGGCGAAGCTGTTGAAGTACTTCGGTAAGTATCTGAAGACATCCGATCCGGAGCGTTTTGAAAAGGTGGATACGATTGCAAAGAATCTTGCCGGGGTCCGGAAAAAGGTCAGGGCTGTGCAGGGCAAAGATATTCAGGAGATACGCGGCACCCTCATGGGCCTTGAAGGGACCGCCGGGCGCCTGTACTGGGACGGTGTCAAGGAGATCATCTCACAAAAGGCCGAGTTTATGGGAAGGGTCCACCGTGGTGCAACCGATACGGTGAATGCTCTGCTCAATTATGGCTATGGTATCCTCTATACCCAGGTGTGGGGTGCGGTGATCACGGCAGGGCTTGAGCCCTTTGTGGGCTTTCTCCATGTGGATCGGCCCGGCAAGCCATCGCTTGTGCTGGATCTGGTGGAGGAGTTTCGCCAGCCTGTGGTGGACCGCACGGTTATTGCCAATGTGAATATGGGGCTGAAGACCAGGATGGAAGGCGGGCTCCTGGATGCTGACACCCGTAAAGAATTCAGCGCCAAAATACTGGAGCGGCTTGAATCCAGGGAAAACTATCAGGGCAAGAAGTATCAAATCCGCTCCATCATTCAGCTTCAGGCACGAGGCCTGGCCTCGTTTTTGCGGGGCGACGGGAAATACCGGCCCTTCCGCTTTAAGTGGTGAGGGCGATCTTCTTAGAATTGGCTTACCACAGAGACACAGGGGCAGTGCCTCTCTGTGGTCTTTGTGCCTCGGTGGTGAACCGGCATTGGTGACAGAGTGGAAGAACTTAAGACTTTTGTTTTTTATGATATTCCGAGCGACCGCATCCGCAACAAGGTTGGCTCCATATGTAAAGACTACGGGCTGGAACGCATCCAGTTCAGCGGTTTCGCCGGGTCTCTGAATCGCAACATGCGCGAACAGTTTTTTCTCCAGCTCGAAGCACTCATAGGGGATCATGAAGCCAAGGTGCTCATCCTGCCGGTGTGCGAAAAGGATTATATGCAAAGAAGAGAAATCATGAACATAGGTGGTGAGGCCGAAGAATTGGATTCACCACAGAGACACAGAGGGTGAGAATTTTTCCCTGGCCGGGAGACAGCGGCCAGGGAAAAGAATGCCTCTGTCGACAGCAACAGGGTCTGGAGTCCCAATGCATAGTTTGAATGAGATAAATGAACTTAGTGGGGAGGTCATTGGCGCAGCTATTGAGGTCCATAAGACCCTTGGGCCAGGGTTGTTAGAATCTGTTTACGAAGAATGCTTGTCCATGGAGTTGGGTCTGAGGGGGATTCCGTATGAAAAACAGAAGGAATTGCCTGTGCGATATAAAGGGGCTGAACTTGATTGCGGTTATCGCTTGGATATCGTGGTGGCTGGAAAATTGATTGTTGAATTGAAAGCGTGTGAGAAACTTCAGCCGATTCACGAGGCGCAGCTCTTGACCTATTTGAGGTTGACGGGCATCAAGATTGGCTTGCTCATCAACTTCAACGTCCCTGTATTAAAGGAGGGAATAAAGCGGCTGGCCAATTAGCTTGAGGGCTTGAAGGGGTGCCCGAAGGGCAGTGCTGTTTTGTCCGATCGTCATCTCCCGATCGGGCAAAAAGAAAGTTCGCTCTGTGCTCTCAGTGCCTCTGTGGTAAATCAGAAAAAAAGGTTGGATTGAGAATTCGGAGATGCATAACAAGCCGAGGACCATGCTTCGGATCTCTGATATCAAGCAGTATCTTTACTGCCCGCGTATCATCTTTTATACGTATTTGATGCCGGTCGAAAAGAAGACGACATTCAAGATGGAACATGGCAAGATCAGCGAAGAGAAAATGGCCCGCCTTGAGGGAAGACGAAAGCTTAAGCGCTATGGGCTACATGGTGGGGAACGACACTGGAACTACTGGTTGAAAAGTGAGAAGCTCGGCCTATCAGGGAAGGTAGATATGCTGGTTCGGACCCCCGAGGCAAGCTATCCTGTTGATTTCAAGCATACCCGCGGAGGGGTCAGAAAAAACCATATTTATCAGCTTTGTGGCTATGGCCTCATGCTGGAGGATCTGGAGGGCCACGAGGTCCGAACAGGTTTTATCTACCTGATACCCGAATCGGATGCCGTGCCAATTGAATTTACAAAAGAGCTGAAATATTCCTGTCTGGATGTGATTGACTCCATTCATGGTATCATTGGAAGAGAGATAATGCCAGAGCCTAACCCCCACAGGAGTCGATGTGAGGATTGCGAGTATCGAAATTATTGCCGGGATGTGTGGTGAAGGAGCAGATCGGAGAAGGTTCATAGGACTTCGTGTTTTTCGCAAAAGAACGGGGTTTTTGGACAAAAAAATGATTTGCGAAAAAATAAAAAAAAGTTGTGGAAATATTCCTTCATTATCAAACAATTAAAGAGCAGATACAGAACCATTCCCTATGAAGAGGGAACTGAAAGCAAAATGATATGCGGCCTGGTCTTAACCCCTTCGGGGATACAGAACCATTCCCTATGAAGAGGGAACTGAAAGGGGGAAAACACGTGTCGTTGTCCTGGAAGCCTCGAGATACAGAACCATTCCCTATGAAGAGGGAACTGAAAGCATACCTCTACTTAATTATACTGACAGCTCTAAAGACGATACAGAACCATTCCCTATGAAGAGGGAACTGAAAGATATCGTTAACCGTAAGGATGAGTTCATCGGAGTAGGGATACAGAACCATTCCCTATGAAGAGGGAACTGAAAGCGATAATGCCGTACATCGGCTGATTGCTTCCGGGCAGATACAGAACCATTCCCTATGAAGAGGGAACTGAAAGGGTCCCAATAATATTTTCTCCGCTTCATCATCATCCGATACAGAACCATTCCCTATGAAGAGGGAACTGAAAGGGAACACACATCCTGAACGGTGAAATTTTGAAAAAGGATACAGAACCATTCCCTATGAAGAGGGAACTGAAAGCACGATTGTTTGAAATGTCATGTTTATTCCACCTAATGATACAGAACCATTCCCTATGAAGAGGGAACTGAAAGGATACGGGATATCCGGAGGGCCGCCTTTATGACCGTGATACAGAACCATTCCCTATGAAGAGGGAACTGAAAGCAGAGAACCTCTCCGGGTGTTTCATCATCTTGCGGAGATACAGAACCATTCCCTATGAAGAGGGAACTGAAAGTAAAAATAGGCTTGCCCGCCCTGACCAGCTTGATCAGGATACAGAACCATTCCCTATGAAGAGGGAACTGAAAGTGGCTATACGCATCCAATTACCCCTACTCTAATCCGTAAGATACAGAACCATTCCCTATGAAGAGGGAACTGAAAGTTAATGCCGCTCAGATTACGGCTCAAGACCGAGAGGAGATACAGAACCATTCCCTATGAAGAGGGAACTGAAAGCCTTTCTTTCGAGTTTGTAACCCTCTTCGCAAAGGGTTAGGATACAGAACCATTCCCTATGAAGAGGGAACTGAAAGCTTTTACGAATGGCCTGGAGCTTTTCAGCCTCGATGAGATACAGAACCATTCCCTATGAAGAGGGAACTGAAAGATTAATTGTTGTTCGGATTTGCTTAGGGGGGTATTATGATACAGAACCATTCCCTATGAAGAGGGAACTGAAAGGTATCCGTCACGCCTTGAGAAGTGGCCGTGCCGGTAGATACAGAACCATTCCCTATGAAGAGGGAACTGAAAGCGGAGATCTGCGCCCGGGCATCCTGCCAGGTCCTGTGATACAGAACCATTCCCTATGAAGAGGGAACTGAAAGTTTATATAAAAAACCCGCAACGTCTCAACACGCGGAGATACAGAACCATTCCCTATGAAGAGGGAACTGAAAGTTGAGTTTTAAAAAAGGCAACAAGGCTTCAAGCGTTGATACAGAACCATTCCCTATGAAGAGGGAACTGAAAGGATATTCACCATGCCCGCATGGTCGCAGGCATCGGCGATACAGAACCATTCCCTATGAAGAGGGAACTGAAAGTTGAGTTTTAAAAAAGGCAACAAGGCTTCAAGCGTTGATACAGAACCATTCCCTATGAAGAGGGAACTGAAAGGTAATCGATATACCAGATGGACGCCATTGCCCGAGTGGATACAGAACCATTCCCTATGAAGAGGGAACTGAAAGGTCTGAGCCGCCGATATATAACTCGTCACTGGCCGGGATACAGAACCATTCCCTATGAAGAGGGAACTGAAAGTGCGACTTTTGATCATCGTTTCTGGCGGCTTTTTTAGATACAGAACCATTCCCTATGAAGAGGGAACTGAAAGAAGATCGAAACATAGTCTGTTCCGATTTTGGCCCGGATACAGAACCATTCCCTATGAAGAGGGAACTGAAAGGATTCGCAGTAAAGCAGTATCGATCTGGAAAACAACAAAGATACAGAACCATTCCCTATGAAGAGGGAACTGAAAGAGAACGATTCTCCGCGTTCCTGCACGGTCTCGCCAGAGATACAGAACCATTCCCTATGAAGAGGGAACTGAAAGCGTACAACATAGTTGATTGCCGAGACGATTCCGGAGATACAGAACCATTCCCTATGAAGAGGGAACTGAAAGACCAGTTTTTTAAACGGTTTGCGCCGTCGAATCCTGTGATACAGAACCATTCCCTATGAAGAGGGAACTGAAAGTTGGGATAGAATAAAAGGTCGGAGAGGATCAACTTTTGATACAGAACCATTCCCTATGAAGAGGGAACTGAAAGTTAGCTGCCCGATCAAAAACCGCTCCCCCATAAGCTGATACAGAACCATTCCCTATGAAGAGGGAACTGAAAGCGGATAGATTGTGCCGTGGTTGCCGCCTTCTTTAAAGATACAGAACCATTCCCTATGAAGAGGGAACTGAAAGGATACTCGCGCCTCGGTGCCGGGCGCAAAATTTATTGATACAGAACCATTCCCTATGAAGAGGGAACTGAAAGTTAGCGTCCGTTCAAGGCTCCGAACCTGAACGCTGGGATACAGAACCATTCCCTATGAAGAGGGAACTGAAAGCGATGAATATTCCGGCGGTGTTTGCGTGTGTGCGGGATACAGAACCATTCCCTATGAAGAGGGAACTGAAAGACAATAGGCTGGTTGACAACAGCCCTACTTGGATAGGATACAGAACCATTCCCTATGAAGAGGGAACTGAAAGCGGCTATGCTAACAAGGCTGTTGATATGATCGTCATGATACAGAACCATTCCCTATGAAGAGGGAACTGAAAGTTTTTTCCAAATGGATACTTGTAGTGGGCCTTCGTGGATACAGAACCATTCCCTATGAAGAGGGAACTGAAAGAATATGGTGATCCTAACCGTAGCCGCAACATCCGTGATACAGAACCATTCCCTATGAAGAGGGAACTGAAAGTTTTTTTCGACAGGTCACGGTTTTTCGCTCTTTTTAGATACAGAACCATTCCCTATGAAGAGGGAACTGAAAGATCGGTCTAGGGGGCAGCTTTTCAGCCACACCTCAAGATACAGAACCATTCCCTATGAAGAGGGAACTGAAAGCTACTTTTGTGGGACTACCGGATGCAACCCAAGCAGGATACAGAACCATTCCCTATGAAGAGGGAACTGAAAGTTGGAGTCCCTGGGTGGTCTGAAGAGCTTGAAAAAAGATACAGAACCATTCCCTATGAAGAGGGAACTGAAAGTAGGAAAGCTGACTTTGGAAGATCAGACTTATTGATGATACAGAACCATTCCCTATGAAGAGGGAACTGAAAGAGTGATGTTTTCGCCGAAACTCTCGGGACTGAGAAGATACAGAACCATTCCCTATGAAGAGGGAACTGAAAGGCAGACTTATACTCCTCGATAATCTGCTTGACCAAATGATACAGAACCATTCCCTATGAAGAGGGAACTGAAAGTTGGCTGGAATCTCAATCACCTGTCTGCGCTTTGGGATACAGAACCATTCCCTATGAAGAGGGAACTGAAAGATAAGAGACACATGCTGGTTGGAAACACCAGAACCAGATACAGAACCATTCCCTATGAAGAGGGAACTGAAAGAAGTAATTAAGCCAACAAATATTACTACCTTACCATAGATACAGAACCATTCCCTATGAAGAGGGAACTGAAAGGGTGGAGGCCTGGGGCCGACCACACCAAATGCTACTCGGGATACAGAACCATTCCCTATGAAGAGGGAACTGAAAGTCTGTTACACGTTCAGCCGAACCCGCAGATGACGGGATACAGAACCATTCCCTATGAAGAGGGAACTGAAAGAAAAACTGGCTTGTCTTGGTAAGCATAAAACCGTAGCGATACAGAACCATTCCCTATGAAGAGGGAACTGAAAGGCGAAGCACCGGGTTGCCTCCATGGTTGATTTTGCGATACAGAACCATTCCCTATGAAGAGGGAACTGAAAGAAGATATCTTATAACCACGGTGGCAAAGGGAGAAAAAGATACAGAACCATTCCCTATGAAGAGGGAACTGAAAGTATCCGGTTGTTGCCCATCCCCCATGCCAGCGATGGGGATACAGAACCATTCCCTATGAAGAGGGAACTGAAAGTATCCGGTTGTTGCCCATCCCCCATGCCAGCGATGGGGATACAGAACCATTCCCTATGAAGAGGGAACTGAAAGTATGCTCTAGCTGTCATAGCGAAAAAACGGCGCGAGAAGATACAGAACCATTCCCTATGAAGAGGGAACTGAAAGGATGAACCGCTTGGCGATCTGGTCAAAGTAGCCTCGGATACAGAACCATTCCCTATGAAGAGGGAACTGAAAGAACAATTTAAGGTTCCCTTCATGTGGCTTGATATGGATACAGAACCATTCCCTATGAAGAGGGAACTGAAAGCGGTTAAGGTGCGGATGATATCATCTTTGTCACTCTGATACAGAACCATTCCCTATGAAGAGGGAACTGAAAGAATATCAGGACTTTTCCAGGGTGCCGCCCGAACAGCGATACAGAACCATTCCCTATGAAGAGGGAACTGAAAGAACCGAACCCCATGCCCGAGAGCGTGAAGGACAGGGATACAGAACCATTCCCTATGAAGAGGGAACTGAAAGCTTTTGCCTCTTTTTCAACCTGTTCCTGGAGCTTCCGATACAGAACCATTCCCTATGAAGAGGGAACTGAAAGTCTTTCTAT
>QMMN01000019.1 GCA_003647275.1 Deltaproteobacteria bacterium | reverse complement strand
GTAAGTTATTGAAATCATTATGTGCTATTTGCTGAAATTTATGGGCTACAACTTTTAGTAAAGTGGAAACATATTGCTATTTCAATATGTTACAATTCTGCTTTCCGGAATACGGGATGTATAAGACAGGACAATTGAATAAGTTTTTCATCCTTGAACTTTAGGCACTTTAGCTCACTTTAGGCACTTATCTCGTGAACTACTTTTCCGTTTGATCCTAGCCCAATCATAAGCAAACTTATTTGAAAGGCATGAGGAATGGAGACAGTATATGACATTCGAAAGATTATGGAGTTTCTACCACATCGGTATCCTTTTATCCTAGTGGACCGGGTCCTGGAGATGATACCGAATGAACGCATCGTTGGACTCAAGAATGTGACCATTAACGAGCCTTTTTTTCAAGGCCATTTTCCAGGTACACCTGTTATGCCGGGCGTGCTTATTGTTGAAGCCATGGCCCAGGTGGGCGGCATCCTAGCCTATGTTTCTCGAGCAGAGGAGAAGCGCAAAGAACTGATCTATTTTATGGGCATTGACAAGGCACGTTTTCGAAAACCAGTGGTTCCGGGAGATCAACTCATCTTTGAAATGATTTCCATGAAAAGACGTTCAGACTTTTTTAAGATGTCCGGCAAGGCTACTGTTGACGGAACGCTGGTCGCAGAGGCTGAGATCATGGCCATGACAGGAGAAAAACCATGATACATCCTACAGCAGTCGTCGATCCTGCGGCGGAGATCGATTCTAATGTTCAGATTGGACCCTATACTGTCATAGCCCGTGATGTTCAGATCCATGCTGGAACCATCATTGGCTCGCATGTAACCATAAATCAGTATACGACCATTGGCCCCGATTGTCAGATATTTGAACACGCAGCCATAGGCGCTATTCCTCAGGCGCTGAAATTTGGGGGGGAGAAGACGGTTGTAAGGATTGGTCGGGGTAGCATAATTCGAGAGTTTGTGACAATTCACAGGGGGACCGAATTTGGTGGGGGGATAACCGAAATTGGTGAAGAGAATTTTTTGATGGCATACACTCACATTGCCCATGACTGCTTCACCGGGCGAAAGGTCATCTTTGCCAATGCCGCCAGCCTTGGCGGCCATATCAGGGTGGGAGATTGTGCTACCCTGGGTGCCTTTGTAGCAGTTCACCAATTTGTTCGGATCGGAGACTATGCCTTTATCGGAGCCGTGAGCGGGGTGACAAAGGATATTCCACCTTATGTGCTCGCCTCGGGGACCCCTCGTGCGAAACTTTACGGGCTGAACGTCGTAGGGTTGCAGCGGCATAATTTTTCAACAGAAACGGTTCTTGCCCTTAAAAGGGCCTATCGCATTGTATTTCGACTGGGATTGACCTTGAACGAAGCGATTGAAAGAGTCACTGCAGAGGTGGACCAGATACCAGAGGTTATTAATTTCATAAACTTCATAAAGTCTTCTGAGCGGGGAATAACAAGATAAGACGACAAGTTAATAAGGTTGAACCAATGGAGCGGATTGGCTTAATAGCGGGGAGCGGGCAGTTCCCCACTATTTTTTCAAAGGTGGCCACAGAAAGGGGATTGAAGGTTTACGCAGTAGCGCACGAGGGGGAAACTGACCCTCGTCTGGCGACTTTTGTGGAGGCGGTAAAGTGGGTAAAGATCGGCCAATTAAAAAAAATTATTGCATTTTTTAAGAAAAATAGCGTCAGGGATGCGGTGATGGCTGGGGCGATTACCAAGACAAAGATGTTTTCAGGGGTGAGGCCGGACCTGATGGCGCTGAAGGTGCTGGCCACGATGGACCATACACAAGATGATGGACTCCTGCGGGCCTTTGCAGGCGAGATGGAAAAAGAGGGAATAACAATTCACCCTTCTACTTTTTTACTTCCCGAACTTTTAGCGAAAAAAGGATGCTGGACACGGCGCAAACCCACGAAATCAGAGATGGCCGATGTCCGTTTCGGATGGCGCATCGTCAGAGAAATTGGAAGGCTAGACATTGGACAAAGTGTGGTGGTTCGGGGCGGGTCAGTGATGGCGGTAGAAGCAATCGATGGCACTGATGCTACGATAAGACGAGGGGGGAGGCTCGGGAAGGAAAAGACGGTGGTGGTCAAGGCAAGCAAGCCCGATCAGGATATGCGATTCGACATGCCTGCTGTGGGGCTCAAGACCATTCAAACGATGTGCGAGGTAGGGGCGTCGGTCTTGGCAATTGAGGCTGGCAAAACCGTGGTGTTTGACAGGGAGGAGATGGTGGCAATGGCTAATCAAAACGGGATTGCGATTGTAGGTATAGAAGAGTGAGCTAAAGTGTCTAAAGTGCCTAAAGTGAGCTAAAGTTAAGGAAACTGCTTAAAAACTAAAGTGCACTAAAGTTGAGGACGTTAGTAAGTTGTCGCAGCGTGTTTTGGTTATTCTTTTAACTTTAGGCACTTTAGCTCACTTTAGTTCACTTTAGGCACCCATAATGTGAGCAAGCAATGAAACCATTACGCGTCGGAGTCGTAGGGGTCGGATATCTGGGAAAATTCCATGCTGAGAAATATGCCCGAATGGATGGGGTAGAGCTGGTGGGTGTGGTGGACATTGTTCCCGAAAGGGCCCAAGATGTTGCAAAGCGGCTAGGAACTGAATCCTTTACCGATTACCGGGATCTTCTCGGGGAGGTGGATGCGGTCAGCGTGGTGGTCCCCACCCCGCTCCATTTTCCGATCAGCCGGGATTTCCTTGAAAATGACGTGGATGTCCTGATCGAAAAGCCGATAACAGAGACGCTGGAGGAGGCTGACACCTTGATACGGATTGCCGATTCTAGAGGTCCCATCATTCAGGTGGGCCACTTAGAACGATTCAATCCTGCAGTAATAGCTCTGAGCGAAGTCGTGGACAGCCCCATGTTCATAGAGTCTCACCGCTTGCATGTTTTTAAGGAACGAGGAACCGAAGTGGATGTGGTGTTGGATTTGATGATTCATGACATCGACATCATATTAAACTTTGTCAAGTCCGAACTTAAGGATGTTCATGCTGCTGGTGTTCCGGTCATATCTTCTCATGTGGACATAGCCAATGCGCGATTGGTCTTTGAAAACGGCTGTATTGCCAATATAACCGCCAGCCGCATCTCCCTGAAAAATATGCGAAAGATACGTATTTTTCAGAAAGATACCTATATTTCGGTCGATTATGCGAATCATGATATTACCATTATCAGAAAGGACGGGAAAGGGACCGAGCTCCCCATCCCTGGTATGTCTTTGCAACGATCAACCTTTAATGAAGCTGATTCCTTATGGTCTGAACTGGGGTCATTTGTGCAGTCAGTAAGAAATCGTGAGGCGCCAGTGGTATCAGCTCGGGATGGGCGGAATGCCCTGCAGGTTGGTCTTAGTATCAGGGACCAGATCAAGGCAACCAATAAGAAGTTTCTGGGAAAGGGCGGGTCATTATAGGATTGCGATTCCAGGGTTTTCTCACCCGCTCCTTTCAAAGATTTAGCTCAAGAACTCTGAGCCTCTGTGAGAGAAAAAATACCCCGTGATCAGTTACAAGAAAAAGATTATGATTATCGCCGGAGAGGCCTCTGGGGATCTTCACGGGGCACACTTGGTGAGAGCAATGCTAGGGCTCAACCCAGGCCTTGAATTCTTCGGGATAGGTGGCAATGCCCTTCGACAAGCTGGTGTTCGGATACGGATTGACAATTCTGAAATGGCTGTCGTTGGGATTTCTGAGGCCTTTTCAAAAATCAATCTTCTTCTGAGAGCCCTTAAACTCGCAAAGCAAGACCTCAGAGAAAGTCGTCCTGATCTTCTAATCTTGATCGATTTCCCAGACTTTAACCTGCGTGTTGCTCACGTGGCCCAGAGACTGGGTATCCCTGTGATGTACTATATCAGTCCCCAGGTGTGGGCGTGGCGCACAGGTAGGGTAAAAAAGATTAAGGGGGTCGTTGACCACATGGTGGTCATCTTCCCGTTCGAGGTGGATTTTTACAAGAAGTGGAACGTACCGGTAACCTTTGTAGGGCATCCCTTACTGGATACCATGCAGCCCGAAGCAACCGAGGGGAAAGCTGAAGACCTGAAGGGTAATGGTTTGCTCGTGGGTCTTCTGCCCGGAAGTCGGAATGAGGAGGTCACACGCCTTCTTCCCACGATGGTGCAGGTGGCAGAGATTTTGTCGGAACGGGTTGAGGGCATCCGCTTTGCCATACCTGTTGCCTCTTCTGTGGATAGGGCTGGCGTGGAGGCCGAGGTCCGGGGGACAAATACAAGGTTTTTGATCCTGTCAAATAGACTCCACGATGTATTGCGGGTGGCCAGGCTCGTCATAACAGCTTCTGGCACCGTGACGCTGGAGGCGGCGATAACAGGTACGCCTATGATCATTGTGTATAAGGTGTCCGCACTCAGCTACTGGCTCGGGAAATGCTTAATTCGGGTAAAGCATATTGGATTGGCCAACTTGGTTGCTGGCAGGCAGATTGTGCCTGAGCTGATTCAGGCGGATGCCTCAGCCGAAACGATTGCTGACCAGGCCTTGAGGATGCTCAGAGATGAGAAAGGGCTTGCCCAGATGCGGCACGAACTACTTCAAGTGGGAGAGCGTTTGGGTATGCCAGGAGCTTCGAGACGGGCTGCTGAGGTGGCCATGAGTCTGCTTTCGGGCAACTGTGTTTAACGTGTCCGTGCCCGTGTTTCGTGTCCGTAAATCTCGTTGTTTCGGACACGGGAAACGGACACGGACACGAAAATTTCGATTTTAGCGCAAGCTTCACTTCGTGTCGGATTTACTCACACGGGTGTAAGAACCTGGAATACTCCCGGCACTGGTTGGTTTTTCATATGGTGAGACAGTTAGATCGATGGGCTAGATTGAAATGGTGGTTGGTCGGTTGGCTGGGGAAAGGCTTGGTTGATCTGATTTGTAGCACGATGCGGATTAAAGCGGTTGACTTTGAAAAGGCACGGGCGGAGATCGAGTCCAGGAGATTTATCTTTGCCTTTTGGCATTCGAGGATACTTGTACTCAGCTACCTTTACAAGGGATTGGGTGCTGCCATCCTCGTCAGTAAATCCAAGGATGGGGAGATCATCGCACGGATACTTCAACGCCAGGGTCACAAGACCATTCGCGGATCTACCTCACGGTATGGTGTTCGGGCCATGGCAAGGTTAATCAAGACTTTAAGAGAAGAGAATCGTCCCGGGGTTGTTGTCCCTGATGGTCCAAGGGGCCCGCGGTTTAAGGTCCAGCCAGGGGTCATTATCCTGGCTAAAAAGACAGGGTATCCCATTGTCCCGGTGAGCTACAGCGCCCGTCGGATCAAGGTCTTTTCCAGCTGGGATCGCTTTATTCTTCCCTATCCCTTTACAGAGGGCCGGGTAATATACGGTACCCCTATATCAGTGCCCCGGGAACTTGATCGAGATGCAGAAAAGATCTATTGTACCATGCTGGAGAATGAACTCAATCGAATTACAAAAACCGTCGACCACTACTACGGTCACGCAATAGAGTAACACCCAAAGTGAACTAAAGTGAGCTAAAGTGGACTAAAGTGCCTAAAGTTTTAAAGGAATAAAATAACTTTTTAAGAAAGGTTTTTTCAGGTCCTCAACTTTAGCTCACTTTAGCTCATTTTAGGCACTTTAGCTCACTTTTCAGTACTCCAATTAGGACGAAGCCCATAAGTTCAAATCTTTTCCTGATTTTGTGTGTAGCATGACTGAGAACAAAAAAGGCGACACCGACTTGCTAAAAATATATCAGCGAATTTTGGAGCTTATAAAGTCCCAGTGGCTTCGTCTCGTTGTGGCTATGTTGTGCATGATTTTTGTGGCATTCTTAACCGCGGCAACTGCTTATTTAGTAAAGCCCGTGCTGGATGAAATCTTTTTCAAAAAAGATATGAGAATGTTGAAACTCCTTCCCTTTGCCATTTTCCTCCTCTATGCGTTAAGAGGGGCTTGCTATTTTGGACAATCCTATCTGATGAATTATGTGGGGCACAGCATTATCAGGCGACTGCGGGACAAGCTCTACGTTCATATTCAGATGTTGCCGCTGTCCTTTTTCCAAAAGAACAAGACTGGAATCCTCATGGCAAGGATTATCAATGATGTCAATATTGTTAAGGGAATGGTATCGAATGCTATTACAGGCGTGTTAAAAGATTTCTTTACAATCATAGGCCTGCTAGTCGTTATCTTTTACCGCGACTGGAAGTTGGCCTTGATTGCAATTATTATCTTTCCGTTGGCTGTAATCCCGATTGTGAATTTTGGAAGGCGGTTGCGGCGGCTGAGCACACGATGCCAGGAAGCCATTGGTGATATGAGTTTCCTTCTCCACGAGACCTTTACCAACAATAGAATTGTCAAGGCCTTTGGGATGGAAACTTATGAAAGCCGTCGTTTTTTTGAAAGGACCTTTCGGTTATTTACCTATGAAATGAAGGCCGTAGCGGTTAGATCCATATCTTCGCCGGTTATGGAACTGCTAGGTGGTATTGGTATTACCCTGATTATTTGGTATGGGGGATACAAGGTCATCAAGGGGACCTCTACACCCGGGACCTTCTTTTCTTTTATGGCGGCACTCATCATGTTGTATGAGCCTGTCAAAAAGATGAGCGGACTTAATAATACGATTCAGGAAGGCCTGGCAGCAGCCGTTCGAATCTACGACATTCTCGATACGACATCTGATATTGTCGAACGGGAGGACGCCATCGAAATTGAATCAGGGCCCCATTCAGTGGTTTTCCGAAATGTGTTTTTCAAATATGATGACCAAATGGTCCTAAAAAACATCAATCTTGAGGTCAAAAGAGGTGAAATTGTGGCCTTGGTGGGCATGAGCGGCGGTGGCAAGACCAGCCTGGTGAATCTGATTCCTCGCTTTTACGATGTCACCGAAGGGGCGATCTTCATAGACGGGCATGATATCCGGGATATGACCATTGCCTCGCTTCGCAGCCAGATAGGCATCGTGACCCAAGACCCCATTCTTTTTAATGATACCGTTCGAAACAATATTGCATATGGAAATCCTAATGCGATAGAATCAGATATCCATGCAGCAGCCAAAGCCGCTTATGCCTATGATTTTATTCAGCGGCTTCCTGACAAGTTTGACACGGTGGTCGGCGAACGGGGCGTGCGGCTTTCGGGAGGGGAAAAGCAACGTGTTTGCATTGCCCGAGCGCTTTTGAAGAATGCCCCCATCCTAATCCTGGATGAAGCAACCTCTTCCTTGGATAGTGAATCAGAGCTGGCAGTTCAGCGTGCCCTTGAAAACCTGATGAAGGGTCGAACGACCTTTGTGATCGCCCACAGGCTTTCGACCGTCCGGCACGCCGACCGGATTGTCGTAATCGTGGATGGCAGAATTGTAGAGAAAGGAAAACATGAGGAGCTCTTGGCCTTACATGGCGAGTATTACAAACTTTACGAAATGCAGTTTGAAAATAGTAATGGTCAAGTGCGTAACGTACAATAATGTGAAGCTGCCTACCTGCAGGACGAGATTTGCTTCGGGGGCTTACGCACCCAGTAAGGAAAATATCCATTTTGTATAGCTTCCATTGACTCTGCTTACAAGGCAGGGAGTTCTGCCTTGCGGCAGCGCTTCGCGTGGCGAGACGCAGCGGGTCAAAACATCTATCCCCTGGGTAGCATCGACTGAACCCTCCATAAAAGTCATGGGAACAATAGGGGAAAAAGCTCTTAACAGGTTCTCGTATCATTGTTCCAGTTTTTACTGCCCCGCGATTTTCCGTTGTCTCAACCCTTACCGAGCCATATTGAGCCAGCCTTTATGCATCATTCATCGGGTTATGCAGATGGTAAAAGCGAGAATCTTTTTAGCTTTTAATCCCAGCATATTATAGTTTTTTTCGGGCTATCGTAGTTCGGTCTTATTATAAAAAGCTATCTCAAGCGTGTAAAAACAGATGAAACTCAATACGGTTACTAATAGATATATCTTCAGGGAGATCATACCTCTGTTTATCATCAGCCTGCTCTTATTTACCCTTATTTTTCTGATGGCCAAGATACTCGATATTACAGATTTGATCGTCAACCATCGAGTCAATGTCTTTTCGGTCCTACTCATGTTGATATATTGCATCCCCTCTTTCCTTATTTTTGTTATTCCTATGTCTATCATGATGGGTGTGCTATTTGCCTTCTTGAGATTGTCAAATGATAATGAGATCATTGCCCTGAAAGCGGGCGGGTTCAGCATTTACAGGCTTCTTCCTCCGGTATTTGTCTTCTGTTTCATCGGGTTCTTGATGACCGGTTTTATGTGCTTATATGGATCGCCGTGGGGGAGACTTGCTTTTAAAGCCCTGCTGTTTGAAACTGCCAAGTCAAATATTAATATAGGGCTCAAAGAGAGAACATTCAACGACAGTTTCAAAGGTGTTATGCTATATGTGAACGAAATCGAGGAAAAGGACAAAACCCTGACCGATGTTTTTATTGAAGACCGGCGGACTGCTGGAATGGTCAGTACTGTTGTTGCTCCTAAAGGAGAGTTTCTTTGCGATCCTGAAAGACTCGCCTTCCAGTTAAAGCTGTACAATGGGGTTATCAATCAGGTCAGTCGGGACAAAAAGACCATACATTCTGTTAAGTTCGATACCTATGATTTTTACCTTGATCTTACCCAGGTTCTATCCTCAAGAAAAGATGGCCGAAAAAGCAGGAAGGAGATGAGTTTAGCAGAATTACGCCAGAGTTTGCATGAGGCTACCAAGGAGGATACCAAAGACTATTTGACCTTAATGGAATATCACAAGAAATTTTCCATCCCCTTTGCATGTTTTGTCCTCGGACTTGTAGCAGTCCCCTTAGGAATCCAATCAAAGTCCGC
Organism: Deltaproteobacteria bacterium; assembly: GCA_003647275.1. Classification (GTDB taxonomy): domain Bacteria; phylum Desulfobacterota; class Desulfobacteria; order Desulfobacterales. The sequence continues at coordinate 32,355 of QMMN01000019.1, read as the reverse complement.
AAAGCGATCTTTTGGAATGGTGCTTGGTCTATTCTTCTTTCTTATCTACTATGCATTTCTGTCTGCAGGTTGGGTTCTTGGTGAGGCTGGGATCTGTCCGGCTGCTTTTGGCATGTGGGTTCCAAATTTAGTTATAGGCGTTATTGCCGCCTATCTCATGTTTATGACGGCCAACGAGCGGCCTGTAAAGATCGTCGTAATTTGCCTTAGAATTTTCCAATGGTTTAGGTCCATTTGGAAAAGAGGATAGCTAATTCTGTGCAGATAATCCAAAAATACTTAGCTAAAGAGATTTTAAGGACGTTTGCTATTGTCCTGGCAACGGCAATGAGCATCTATCTGGTCATCGACTTTTTTGAAAAAATTGATGATTTTCTTGAAGCCGGAGTCCCCATATCGCAAGCACTTGTTTTCTTTATGTTCAGGCTTCCGTTTATCATTGTCCAGGTAACGCCTGTCGGGGTATTGTTAGCTGTCCTCCTCGTTCTTGGCCTGATGGTCAGGAATAATGAATTGGTGGCTCTGCAAAGTGGCGGGATAGGTATCCGTTACCTGTTGAAACCCTTACTTTTACTGAGTTTGGCTTTTAGTTTTGTCCTTTTTTTCTTTTCAGAGATAATGGTCCCGATTACCATGGCAAAGGCCAATAATATCTGGAGGGTCAAGGTAAACAAGCAGGTGGCTACCTTTAAACAAAAGGACATTTGGATCAAAGGGAATCGGGCTATTTATCACATAGCTTATTTTAACCCAGTTGATAAGAGCATTTCTGGCGTTACCTTTAACTTCTTCGACGACAAATTCAACATGACTAAACGCATTGATGCAAAAAAAGGGATCCATGAAAGTGACCATTGGCTTCTCCAGGATTGTGTTGAACAGATTCGCCTCCAAGATGGAAGTTACCAGGTGTCTTATCCTCTTCAGCGCATCCTCAAAATAGACCTCATGCCCGAGGATCTGAAAAAGATTGCGAAAAAATCCGAAGAGATGAGCTCCAAGGAACTGTCAACCTATATACAAAAAGTAAAAGACGAAGGATATGATGCCACCCCTTATCAGGTGGATTGGCAGGCCAAGCTGGCCTTTCCCTCTATCTGCCTTGTCATGACCATAGTGGGAACGGCCATTGCCCTGCGGAACAAGAAAGGGGAAGGGATAGCCATGGGTGTTGCCTATGGTATCGCAGTCGCTTTTTGCTATTGGGTTGTTTATGGCTTTTGTCTATCAATGGGGTACAATGGATTCTTGCGGCCATTTCTGGCTGCTTGGCTGACGAACATAGTCTTTGTCGTTCTGGGCACCCTGCTTTTGCTTTATGTTGATTGAGCTTTTGGGGAATAGCCCTGGTGCCATATAAGATTTTCCACTCCAAGATAAACTGCTGTCACAAAATTTTTTCTTAAAGCCTATAAGATGAGCTTTTTGTATAATATCTTATTTGTGGTAGGAAGCCTTGCAATGTTTCCCCTCTTTGTAGTAAAGGCCCTGACCCTTGAAAACAGACGGGCAACAGTCTTAAAGAGGTTGTATCCTGGCTTCAAGATACCACAATTCCGGATGAGACCGATATGGATACACGCCCTGTCCGTGGGAGAGGTTTTCTCGGTCGTCACCTTGATAAAAGCGATCAAAAGAGACTATCCTGATCGTCCCCTTGTTTGTTCGGTTTCAACTCAACGCGGCTATCAGGTTGCCACTCAATCTTTGTCCAAAAACGTAGATTTCGTTTTTTTCTTTCCTTACGATTTCCTGTGGACGGTAAAGTATCTTATTCGTCGAGTTCGCCCTGCACTTTTTCTCCTCGTGGAGACTGATCTATGGCCAAATGTTTTGTCTGAGATAGCAAAATACGGTGCCCCCGCTATTCTGGTAAACGGCAGAATCTCCCCCACATCCTACAAGAGATACAAGCGGCTCTCTTTTTTTACAAAGCGACTTTTGTCGAACTTTGCCTGGTATTGCATGCAAAGCGAGATAGATGCCAAACGGATCATATCCATTGGCGCAGCCAGAGACAAGGTTGAGGTCACTGGAAACATCAAATTTGATCAACCGGTGAATCCTGCGTCCGATGAGGAGATAAGGGAACTAAAGGATTTGCTGAGGATCGAAGCGAATACGAAGGTATTCTTGGCCGGCAGTACCCATGAGGGGGAAGAGGCGATCCTTTTGCGTTCCTTTGAGGTCCTCAAAAAAAGTTTTTCTGATCTGATATTGGTGGTCGTCCCAAGAGATCCTGGGCGGGCCTGTTCAGTTCAACGCATGTTTAAAAAGGCTGGTTTGCTTGCCTCTTTGAAGACCGAATTAGACAAGATGGATGCTAGCCTCATGCCTGAGGCGATCGTTGTAGATACCATAGGGGAACTGAGGCGGCTATATGCTATTGCTGATGTGGTCTTCGTTGGAAAAAGCCTAGTCAATCTTGGGGGACAAAATCCGCTGGAGCCCGCAGCTTTCAAAAAGCCGATTCTCTTCGGACCATATATGTTTAATTTTGAGTTGATCGCTGAAATGCTTGTCCGAAAAGGTGGGGCCATTCGGGTGGTCAATGGAGAGGGGCTTTTAGAACAGGTTGCGGGCCTCTTGCGTAACCCTGAACGTTCTCGTCTAATAGGGCAGCGAGCCTATGAGGTATTTTGTATGAACCAGGGCGCGGTTGACAGGATCTTAAGGGTGATTCAGAGATTCTTGCGCCCTTGACCCATGAATTGTTACGGAATATGATTCAAAATTTGAGTGAAGTATTTTGGCAAGTTCATTTTACTCGCTTTACTCGCATTTAGAGGCTGTTGATATTAACGATAAAAATGTATAGACATCAAATCCGCAATCCGCAATCCCTGCTTGCCAGTCGACTTCGTTCCAGGCGATGGCAGGCGGGCGCAATCCGAAATGTCATTGAGGGGGTGATGACCAAGGGGGATATGGCTGATCCACCCTTTTCATCATCTCTTCAATGGGTGCTTTACGCATGCTCGAAGATATATCGCATTGGCGTGAAACTCAGAATAAACTTGTACGAGAAAGGTGTTTTCAGGTCAAAGAGGTTACCATGCAAAGTTATATCGATTGGCAATATCACTGTAGGTGGGACTGGAAAGACGCCCATGGTATACCATGTGGCAAAATTATTGAACGGCCTTGATCTTGAGGTGGCGGTCATCAGTCGAGGCTATGGGGGAGATGCCCAGCGCTCAGGAGGCATTGTTTCAAATGGCAAGAGGATAATCATGGGACCTCGGGCGTCGGGTGATGAGCCCCAACTCTTGGCATCAAAACTACCGGGGATTCCCATACTGGTTGGAAGGGATCGGTATCAGGCTGGAAGGCGCGCTATCAGCACATTTGGTTCATCCGTGTTGGTTCTTGATGATGCCTTTCAGCACCTGTCCTTAAAACGGGACTTGGATTTGTTGCTTTTGGATAGTATGCGCCCGTTTGGCAACGGGCATTGTATCCCCAGGGGGACTCTTCGGGAACCCATGGAACAGCTAAAACGTGCGGATGCCTTTATCCTGACACGATATCAAGAAGGGGGTCCTTTAAGCCAGACGGTGTCTGTCATTGAGTCCCTTGCCCAGGGACGTCCGATCTTCAAATGTAGACATGTGCCTGAGCGACTGTTTATGGCTGGGCATAAAGAGCTCCTCGATTTGCTTAGCTTAAAGGGACGAAGGCTTTTAGCGTTTTCTGGCATTGCCCGAAACGATGACTTTCGTGCTACGATCTCTGGACTTGATGGCTGGGTAGCAGGCTCACTTGAGTTCCCGGACCATCATTCATATTCGGATGATGACCTGAGGTCTATCTGGGAAAAGGCCAGGGATTTGAATGTGGACAATATCATTACGACCGAGAAGGATTACTTTAACATTTGTTCTGAGATTCCATTAACACCGCGACTCCTGGTCCTGGCCATTGGGATTTCCTTTGGCGATGATGCAGAACGTTTTGACAGCTATATTAAAAAGTGGGCGTTGTCCCCTTAGCCAGCTCAAGAAGTTCAGACGGCTCAAGGAGGCTTGCTAAATAAACCATCTAACCCAAACAATTCGTTAACAGGGGGTAAAAAGAAATTACTTTTTCATGACTTTTTCTTTTGCTGGTCCTTTCCATTGCCCACCGAAGTATCTGATGCGTAATTTGGGTTTACTAAGGAGTCCATTATATCCGACATCGGTTAAATTCCCTTTGTCCGCGTGCAGTCTATTTGGATGGTTCTAAGGCTTGCTCCGGGGCGCCCTGGCACATAGTGCCTCTGTTCAAGCCGTCAGGCGCAACCGCTGCGCTAAACTCGCCCTAAAGGGTTCAAACAGTTCAGGTCGCTGCCTGTTGCTTCGCCAAGAATCATCGGGAAAATGCACTCCCAGGGGGGGTACCTGTGTCGGGTAATTTTAACCTCATGCCAACTGGTTTGGAAACCGCTTTTGGTAACTGTGGGGTTCCAGATTAGTTTTAATATGCTTAAGGGGGCTAAACCGCCTAAACGGATCGCTGTGATATGAAAAGTAGAACTGACACAACAATGACCTATAGGGCCATCGTTACGTTATTTATGCTCTTGGGGATTTTCCCGTTGGATGTAGGCCGACGGCTGGGGGCCTTGCTGGGGCACCTCATTTTCGTTTGTGATTCAAAGCATCGAAACATTGCCTTACAAAACCTTTCCCATGCCTTTGGCCGTGAACAGGGACAAAGAGAAATCAGAGAGCTTGGGAAGCGGGTTTTTCAGAATTTGGGCCAGATCTTATTCGAAATATGCTGGTCTCTTAGGCTGAAAAAGAAGGACTTTCATAAATATTTTTCCATCAGGGGGTTATCCAATCTCAAGAACGCGTATGAAAAAGCGAAGGGCGTTCTTGTTCTTACAGGCCATATGGGAAATTGGGAACTCTTAACGATCATTGCGGCCATGACTGGTTACCCACTGAGCATTGTTGTCCGGCCCCTTGATTTTAGGCCGCTGAATGAATTTTTCATAAAGTTTAGAACCCGGTTTGGAGGGAGGTTGATTCCTAAGAAGCATTCAATGCGCATGGTATTGAGGAGCTTGAGAAAAGGCGAAATGGTTGCTTTATTGATGGACCAGAATGTGGATTGGTATGATGGTGTTTTTGTTGATTTTTTTGGAAGGCTGGCATGTACGAACAAAGGATTGGCGTTGCTGGCCCTGCATACCGGAGCACCTGTTGTTCCCGTGTTTCTTGTAAGAGATAAAGCGTGCTTCAAGGCAGAGTTTGGTCCGGAGTTGCCTCTTATACAAACAGGGGATAAGACAAAAGATGTTGAGATCAACACGGCACAATATAACAAAGTCATAGAGTCTTTTATTCGTCGCTATCCAGATCAATGGTTCTGGGTCCATCAGCGCTGGAAGACAAGGCCGTATCATTCGTGGCCAAGGGAATAATACTTGAAGTGAGCTAAAATGCCTAAAGTGTCTCAAGTGAGCTAAAGTTTAATCTGAAAAACAGAAAATTCAGTAAACTTTATATCCATCAACTTTACAACTGGTTTGCTCAGTTCAGACACTCATATAAGTTTATGATAAAGACAAGATTTGATTCTGAAAAGGTTAAGCACATCCTCATTCGCTCTACAAATTGGGTGGGAGATGCCGTGCTTACCACGCCAGCGATTCGGGCGGTTCGAAAGAATTTTCCTGAGGCCGAGATCAGTATTTTGGCCAAGCCCTGGGTGATCCCCATTTTTTACAACAATCCCCATGTCGACCACATCATACACTATGATTCAGCAGGAAGACATGCGGGATGGCTGGGAAAAGGTCGACTGATCCAGGAATTACGAAAGGGCCGGTATGATCTGGCAATCCTTTTTCAGAATGCCTTTGAGGCCGCCTTCATGGCTTGCCTGGCTGGAATTCCAAATAGGCTTGGCTTTGACACCGATGGCCGGCGTTTCTTTTTAACACATAGAATTAAAGTTGAACCCAAACTAAAACAGGTTCATCAAATTGACTACTATCTTGGTATTCTTAAAGGGGCTGGCTTGAGTCTTGATGGGAGGGACCTCACGTTGGCGGTGGCCGAACAGGAGCGCAGACGTGCCGATGAGATCCTGAGGGGACACCACATCACAAGACAAGATAGATTGGTAGGGGTGAGCCCTGGGGCCACGTATGGATCGGCCAAACGGTGGTCTCCAGGGAGGTATGCGGCCTTGTGTGATAAGATACACGAATTCCATGGGGCCCGTATCATTATTTTTGGTGGACCGGGTGAAAAAGCGATAGGGGACCAGGTCTCTGAATCAATGAAACATCCCTGTGTTAATCTTTGTGGTAAGACGACCCTGCGTGAGGCCATTGCCTTAATCGAAAAGTGTAAACTATTTGTCACCAACGATTCCGGATTGATGCACGTGGCAGCGGCATTGGATATTCCCTTGGTTGCCATTTTTGGCTCGACCAATCCGATTACAACAGGGCCCAGCAGCTCAAGGAGCCGCATTGTTCGGGTGCCGATGCCCTGCAGCCCCTGTCTCAAGACGGAGTGTCCTGAGGAGCATCAATGCATGAGAGAGATTACTGTTGAGGGGGTATACGCTGTTGCCGAGGCATTGCTCAACGAGGATAGCAGCTAGCCGCCATTTGTCGCTGGTCATCAGGGGGTAACCATTGAAATGTGATTAATGACCGATCAGGCAGGGTAAGTTCGCCTTCAGGCGAACGCTATCTGGTTAATCATTGGCTATTTTTCAGCGTGTTGCAAAATAGTCTTGACTATTTTTCATTATCGTGAATAATTGACAGCATGGAGAGCAGAGACCCTTATGTCAAGATTTGGCAGGATCTTGCCATAGACAAAAGCATGATCTTTGTGTCTGGGCCGCGTCAGGCAGGCAAAACGACGCTTGCGCAAATGATTTCCGCCTCTTTTACGAATAGTCTTTATTTCAACTGGGATATTGCTGAACACAGGACACGGCTTATCGAAGATCCCACGTTTTTTGAGGCTGTCGAGCGAAAAGATTCATCAACGCCCCTTATCGTGTTTGACGAAATCCACAAATATAAAGACTGGAAAAACTACCTCAAAGGCGTTTACGATCAATTTCATGGCAGCTTTCAATTTCTCGTCTCAGGAAGCGGCCGGCTGGATATCTATCAAAAAGGAGGGGACTCGTTGGCAGGGCGCTATTTTCTCTTTCATTTATGGCCCTTTACCCTTGCTGAACTGGGCAAATCCAACTCAACGATTGATGAGTTCCTGAATGATCCGCTGCAAATCAGCATGCAGGGCCATGATGAACTCAAAAAGATATGGTCCCGGTTATCTGAGCTGAGCGGCTTTCCAGAACCCTATTTGGCCGGCCGGATAACCACTTACCGCAGATGGTCGAACACCTATTCCCAGCAGTTGATCCGGGAGGACATTCGTGACCTGACCGGCATCAAGTCTGTCAGGGATGTTGAGACGCTGTATCTTTTATTGCCGTCTAAGGTGGGCAGCCCCCTTTCAGTGCCGTCTATGGCTCGCGACTTGAAAGTCGCCTACGATTCGGTTCGTAGCTGGTTATCGGTTTTTGAAAGATTTTTCCTGATCTTCAGCATTTCCGCATGGACCCGGAAAATTGCGCGGGCAATTCAAAAAGAACGTAAGGTTTATCTGTGGGATACTCCCCGCATAACAGAGCCTGCAGCCCGGTTTGAAAACATGGTCGCCGCAGAGTTGTGGCGGGCGGTCACGGCGTGGAATGATATGGGTTGCGGTCTTTTTTCTCTGCATTTCATAAAGAATAAGGAACAGCAGGAAGTGGACTTTTTGATCGCCAACGGAGGTGAGCCGTTTCTTTTGATAGAGGCTAAGCTATCAGACACACAGCCGTCTTTGGCGCTGAAAAAGTTTCAACGCGCTCTGAACGTACCCGCGGTTCAGCTTACCGCCGAAGGCGACGGATACCGAATGCTGTCGAATGTGGATAAATCCATACTGGTTGCCCCGGCATACCAGTGGCTTTCGCGGTTGCCGTAGTGCCGGGGGTAACGAACAAGGGGCTTTGCCCCAACTGGAATATTGGAGACTTTTGCACAACTCCTTTTAGCTCACTCTAATTTACTTTAGACATTACTGATCTTGTGAAAATACTGATCGTCAAAATGAGTGCCATCGGAGACGTGATCCACACGCTGCCGGCAGCAAATGCCCTTAGGGAGCACTTTCCCTCCGCCCACATCACCTGGTTGGTGGAGGAGGCTGCCTCTGGGATTGTCAAGTCGCATGAGGCCGTTGATCGGGTTCTTGTTTTGAAACGGGAACGCTGGCTAAAGGGGCTCGCAGGCACCTCCTGCCTGGAGAGCGTGAAAGGCATCTTTCGCTTTGCAAAGGAACTTCGTGATACAACATACGACTGGGTGATTGACTTTCAAGGACTGCTCAAAAGTGCCATGATGGTTTCTCTGTGCCGGGGGAAAAGAAAAGTCGGCTACAACAAGACTCGTGAATTCAGCTACATTGTTTTGAATGATCGTATGCCCCCCTTTGATATGGACAAACATGCAATTTTCAGATATTTAAATTTGATTCAACATCTGGGTGTGAATACCCGAGGTATAAGATTTAATATCCCCATCGGGGAGACGGAAAGATCAAATGTCAGGTCAATGCTGCGCCAAAAGGGATGGGATGCGCAATCTGTTATTTCCATAAATCCGGTGGCAAAATGGGACACCAAACTTTGGCCGGCTGAAAATTTTTCCAGGTTAGCAGACATGCTGATTGAGGGGCTGGGGTGTTTTGTGATTTTTACTGGTAACAAGGCAGACAAGAAAGAAATTACAAAGATTATCTCCAAAATGCAGAACACGTGCATTGACCTTTCAGGGCAGACCGATTTAAAGGAGTTGGCTGCCCTCTATGATATGTCCAGATGCATGGTCTCAACGGATACAGGCCCCATGCATTTGGCTGCAGCAGTTGGCACGCCAGTCGTGGCCCTTTTCGGCCCTACGGCGCCTTGGAGGACAGGTCCGTTCGGTGAAGGCCACGAAGTCCTACGCACTGGCTTGTCTTGTAGCCCCTGCTTTAAAAAGACATGTGACAGTGTTGCGTGTATGAAGCATATCGCTGTTGAGCAGGCCTTTGGTGCTGTTTCCAGGGTGCTTACGAAGGGGAGTATCAAATAGTTTATATCTAAACAGGCTGTTACCCAAACAGCCGTGCAAACGTCTCTGCATTATTTATTGCAAACAATATTAATATGATGTTCTCCAAAAGGTTTTTAGATGCTTAAGGTTCTTCATACGGAATGGTCAAAAGGATGGGGGGGGCAGGAAATACGAATCCTTCTTGACGCCAAGGGGTTGATAGATAGGGGACATGAGGTGGGCATTCTTTGTTCTCCGGAAAGTAGGCTGGCTACAGAAGGACAAAAAAATGGCATTCGGACATACTTTCTGGACATAAGGCACAGCCTTGATGGGAATGCACTGTGGAAGATAATCAAGCTTTTCAAGGAGAAGGATATTACGGTGGTGAATACACACAGTTCAGTTGACAGCTGGATAGCTTCCTTTGCAGCAAAGATCGCAAATGTCCCCGTGCTCGTCAGAACGCGACACCTTTCGGTCCCTATACCAAAACACTTTTTAAACTTTGTGTATAGAATGCCTGATGCTATCGTCACGACAGGCGAGTCGATTCGCAGAATGATGATAGAAGAAAACCATCTTAACGGTGAAAAGATATTTTCGATACCTACTGGCGTCATGTTGAACAGATTCCGGCCTGAGATTTCAGGCGCAACCATCATGCAAGAATTGCAGATTGAAAAAGGCACAAAAGTCGTGACCATGGTGGCGGTTTTGAGAAGCTGGAAAAGACACGATGTTTTTCTAGAGGCAGCTATGGGTGTGTTGAGCGTTATGCCATCTACTGTTTTTTGGGTGGTCGGCGATGGGCCGGGCTTCAATAATATTCAAAGAAAAATAGAACAGTTGGAGATCGGGAAAAATGTGATAATGACCGGCTATCGAGAAGACATTCCCGAGATTTTGGCAGCTTCTGATGTATGTGTTTTGACTTCAGAATCGGCGGAAGGTGTACCTCAGGCTGTACTTCAGTATTTGGCGATGAAAAAGCCTGTTGTAGCGACAAATGCTGGGAGTATCTCTGAGGTGATTAAGCCAGAGGAAACAGGACTATTGGTTGAACCGAATAATGCCGAGGCTGTTGCACAAGGAATCTTAAGGCTGTTAAAGGACGAAAAGCTTTCACGAATCTTGGGGGAAAATGGCAGATCTGTGGTTGAGAAATATTATGATTACGAGAATATGCTGGATAGGACCATTGAGCTGTATCGTAGCATATATAGACGGAAGATTGGGTAACTGATCAGTACTGAGCCGGGGTCTTTTTGTCTCTCGCAGAGCACACAGAGGCTCAAACTGCCATCCCTTACGTTGCTCGGGACATACGAAATATTATATGCCCCGACAGGGGCTAAGTGTTGGTCTGATTTTTTCCATTCAAAAAATCAGACCAAGGAAAAATCATCTCAGTGATCTCTGGGGACTCAAGCGACTGGAAGGAGCGGGCGAGAGAACATCAAGCTGTTACATGGCATAGTCCTGTAACAGATTAAAAGATGGGGAGATAAGGAGGGGCGATTTGAAGTGTTTGGTGACAGGGGCAGCCGGGTTTATCGGATCCCATTTAAGTGAATATTTGATTAAAAAGGCATGTAAGGTCGTAGGTATCGATAATTTTATGGATTATTATCCCAGGTCTATCAAGGAGGCTAATATTGCTTGTTTGAGGAAGAATCTAAATTTTGAATTCATCGAAGGAAGTCTTCTTGAGGTCGACTTGCTAAGACTTTTGAACGGAGTTGATGTGATTTTTCACCAATCCGCCCAGGCAGGTGTGCGAGCGAGTTGGGGACAGAACTTTAAAATTTACTCTGACAACAACATTCTTGCAACACAGATGCTGCTTGAGGCATGCAAGCAAAGTCCGGTCGAGAAATTCGTTTATGCCTCCTCATCTTCGGTTTACGGAGACACCAAAGATCTTCCCATGAACGAATCTTCCATGCCATGCCCGGTATCCCCTTATGGTGTCTCGAAATTAGCTGCTGAAAACCTATGCTGTCTTTACTATAAAAATTTTGGAATACCAACAGTTTCACTTCGCTATTTCACGGTTTATGGGGCTCGGCAGCGGCCGGATATGGCCTTTCATCGCTTCTTTAGATGGGCACTGGAGGACAAACCCCTGAAGGTATACGGGGATGGCGAACAAAGTAGAGACTTCACTCACGTGGACGATATTGTGGAAGCCAACTGGCTAGCTTTTGAAAAGGCCATGCCAGGAGAAGTATTCAATATTGGGGGAGGCTCACGCGTTACTTTAAACGAGGTCATAGAATTGATGAAGGAGCTATTGGGTCGAGAGCTGAAGGTGCATTATCAGGGCACCCAAAAGGGAGATGTCCGGCACACCTTGGCCAACATGACAAAGGCAGGAGAAAAAGTGGGATATAAGCCGAAGGTGTCGATTCGGGATGGTCTAAAGACGGAGTATGAATGGGTCAAGAAGTTGGTCAGTGGTCGAGTAGTCGAGTAGTTGGATAGTCATTAGCACCCAGTAACCAATGACCGATAACCACTCGACCGTTTCTTTGGAAAGGGGGTAAAGTCATGGCAATCAGCCAGGAGTTATTGGATATCTTGGCCTGTCCCAAGTGCAAGGGGGATATCTATTTAAATGAAACAAAAGATGGCCTTATTTGTGACAGGTGCAAACTCCTTTATGAAATCAAGGATGACATCCCCATCATGCTTATCGATGAAGCAAAGCCAATAGAAAAGTGAGTTCAGGGCGTATTTTATCTCTCACAGAGGGCGCGGAGGCGCTGAATTTTTTAGCAGATTTCCTGAGCCATCGACCCTGATGGCCTCTGGCTCGGAGGGCCGGGAAACCTGCTACAATTCCCGTTCCGATACCGCAGGACATGTTCACAAGGCGAGAGTCGCAAATTTTTATACTCAAAGACGGCATTAGCAGGATCATAAATAGTCCGCCTTCGGCGGACTGATTGTTTGGCCTGATTTTTTCACTTAAAAAATCAGACCTCAGACCAAGGAAAAATTATCTTACAAGCTATTTTAAAACCCTTTTCCTTGGTCTGTTCGGCCATTTTTGAAAGTTCTAAGCTCGCTTCGCTAAAATTGTAGCACGGAGTGAAGCCATGCGCTAACTCGGGCTCACGCCCTCAAACCGTTACAATTTTTTGACGCTTCGCTTCGCTAAGAACTTTTTACAAAAATGGCCAAAATGAGTCGTCCAAGGGTTTTGAAATAACTTCTAGTGCTTTCTGCGGACTCGAGCGATTCATCCTGTTAAATAATGCGCGCAGTCAGCACATTACGGTGCCGGAAGTAGACGAGACGTTTGCATAACTCATTTGAGCGGCGATTATGAACTTTTTGGGGCACCCATCCGGGCGAAGCGAACGGCCCACTTTAGTGGGCAAATCCTAAACTGTTTGAAGGCCCTTGGCCGAGTTTGAGCGCAAAGGTTGCGCCTGACGGCTTGAACAGAGGCACTTCGCTTCGCTCCGTGTTAGGATTTAGTGAGCAAGCACGTGCATGGGTCAAAAAGCTCATATAAAGGAGTGAAAAGGGGTTATGCAAAGGCCTCTAGACTCCCTCTGACATTTTGCTCCTGTTAATCCCGACCATTTAACAGGTCAGGGAAGCGGGCGAGAGAACTTTATGCTGTTATTTTGTGCTATCTTATTGGCTGCGTTAATCGGATTTTTGCTTCGGTTTAATGTGTGGCGGCGAGATATTCGCGGTGTGCCTATCTTGATGTACCACATGGTGAGCGATGACACCGCCAGCACCGAGCTGCCAAAACTTCGGGTCTCCCCAAAAAGATTTCGTTCCCAGATGGCCTATTTGAAGGCAAAGGGATATCAGAGCATAACCATAAAGCAGTGGTTAAATTATAGGAATGGGCATGGTGTGTGTCCGTCAAAACCCATTATTATCACTTTTGATGACGGTTACCGAAACTTTTACACGACTGCTTGGCCAATCCTGAAGAGTTATGGCTTTAAACCGGTTGTTTTTTTGGTAACAAAATACATCGGCGGCGTCAATTTGTGGGACCGAGAAAAAGGGGAACCTGAGGAGCCGTTGCTGAATTTAGAGGAGATTAGGGATCTTGCGGGCAGCGGGATTGAATTTGGCTCACATAGCCACTCCCATCAAGACCTCACGCGGTTGCCTTTAAGTGCAGTTGAATCTGATGTGAGAGCTTCCAAGGCTGTTTTAGAGGGCGCGTTGGGCACTGAGGTCGGTTCATTTTCTTACCCCTATGGGAAGGAAAATCGTCAGGTGCGATGGGCCGTGCGAGAAGCTGGATTTCAGGCGGCCTGTGTCATACATCCGGGTGATAACGACGAGGCGGTTGACCCCTTTGAGCTCAAACGAATTATCATAAAGCGAAGCGACAATCTGTTTGATTTCAAAATAAAGCTAAAAAAGGGAAAAAGCCGGATATAATCATAAGCTGTAGGTATATGGGTCATGGAAAAGCTTTCAGTGGTCATTATAACCTATAACGAGGAACAAAATATCGGCAGATGCCTAGAAAGCGTGCAGTGGGCCGATGAGATCATTATCGTGGACAGCTTCAGCACAGACCGCACGATTGATATTGCCAGGAAATATACGGATAAGATATTCCAGAGGGCCTTGGACGGCTATGGGGCTCAAAAGAACTATGCAATTTCTAAAGCGACAAATACGTGGATACTTGCCCTTGATGCAGATGAAAGGTTAACGCCTGAACTTTCAGAAGAAATCTTGGCCCTCTTTCGGTCGGGTGAACCGGCTATGGCCGCATACGAATTGCCCTATAAGGTTTTTTTTGGGAATAGATGGGTCCGTCACAGCGGGTGGTACCCGGAATATCATATTAGGCTTTTTCGAAAAGATAATGGGAGATTCAAGGAACGCTTTGTCCATGAGGGCGTTGAGGTGTCAGGGCCGGTCGGGCGATTGCGTCATTTTGTTGAACATTATACCTACCGGTCTATCTCAGACTTCATTCAAAGGATGGACCGATACTCTACATTATCTGCTGAAGCCTATTATAAGGAGGGGCGGCATGTCAGCTGGACCGAGACGGTCTTTCGCGCCTGGTTCACCTTTGTACAAATGTATTTTTTAAAGCGGGGTTTTTTGGATGGGGCTCTAGGGTTTCAGTTGGCCATACTTTATTCATATTATACTTTTGTAAAATATGCAAAACTCAAAGAATTACGTCAGACTGAGAAAGAGAGATAAATAAGCATTGGAAAAATATCGCAATATTTTAGTCATCAAATTAAAACATATTGGCGATGTCCTTGTGGCGACTCCTGTATTGACAGCCCTGAAAGAGGCCTACCCTGAAAGCCGTTTGACGGTCTTGCTAGATATGGGTACAGAGGAGATGGTGACCCTCAATCCAGCCGTGGATGAAGTCATGGTTCTGGACAGGGCGGAAGGGGCTCCCTTGTTTAGTCGGTTGTTTAGACAGGCAATCTTTGCGATGAAGCTTCGAAGAAGAAATTTTGATCTCGTCTTAGAGCTGAGCGCCGGAGATAGGGGGGCCTTCCTGGGTTTTGTGACCGGGGCCAAAGTAAGGATCGGATTTGAGCCGCACAACAGAACCTTTCTGGGTCGCCATCATTTATTTTCAAGGCTCGTTAAAATAAGTACAACGACCCAGCACATGGTAGACTATAATTTGGCTTTGGTGCGGGCCCTTGGCATAGAGGCCACTGACAAGAGATTGGCCATATTTTGGTCGGAAGAGGATTCAAGGGCTTGTATAAAACTGTTGTCAGAAAAGGGTTTAGGTGAAGGCGATCCGTATGTTGTGCTTCATCCCACTTCACGTTGGCTTTTTAAGACATGGAATTCCAGGGGGTATGCTTTGTTGTGTGACTATATTACAGAAAAATATAAACTTCCTGTTGTTGTAACCAGTGCCCCTGATGAAAAAGAGAAAAAACGGGTGAGGGAGATCCTTTCACTTGCCAACAGCCACCCAATAGACTTGTCCGGGATGCTTTCTCTGAAACAACTGGCATATTGCATATCAAGGAGTATTTTGTTCATTGGAGTTGACAGCGCCCCTATGCATATTTCAGCTGCAGTAAATACGCCCGTTATTGTCCTGTTCGGCCCATCCGGGGACCACATGTGGGGCCCCTGGGGTAACGGCCACATCGTCATCAAGAAGGGTTGGGCATGTCAGCCTTGCGGGCGGGATGGGTGTAACGGGAGCAAAGTCAGCCAGTGCCTTGAGGCTATTACGCCTGAAGAAGTTTATCGGGCGATTGATGAAAAGCTGGCAGGAAGGTAAACCCCGCCCCTGAACGGCGACGGAGGGGAGAGGCTGGGCGAATTAAGGAGGAAAAAGAGATTCCGTTACGTGGATGGAGAGGTCGTAGGCAGTGAAGGTCGCCTTGATTCGCAAGAAATATTCCCCCTTTGGAGGTGCTGAACGATATGTTGATACCCTGGTCAGGCACTTGCTTGACTTGGGACACGAAGTCCACATATTTGCCAATGAATGGGAATCCGCAACACGCGGCACGCAATCTGCGACCCAGAGGCTTGTCTTCCACAGGGTGCCGATGATCAAGGGGCTGTCTGTTTTGAAGCTCCTTTCCTTTGCCATTAATGTGAGGAGGCTGTTAAAGAAGGAGCGTTTTGAAATCGTACATAGTTTCGAGCGCACGCTTTATCAGGACATTGCCAGGGCCGGCGATGGATGCCACAAAGAGTGGCTGATCCAGCGTGCCAAGTATGAGCCTTTTTGGAAACGTGTTCTCGTTGGAATAAATCCCCTCCATTGGTCATTCTTGTGGATTGAAAAACAGATTTTCGACAAGAAGAATACTCAAATAGTCATAGCAAATTCTCAAAGGGGAAAAGAGGAAATTATTCGACACTACGGTTTCCCCGCTGAGCGCATTCGCGTAATTTATAATGGCGTAGACACCAAACGATTTAATCCGGCCTGCAGGGGAAAATTTAGGAAGGCAGTTCGAGACTTCTTAGGCCTCTCAGAAGATATAAGGGTTTTACTTTTTTTGGGATCGGGTTTTGAAAGGAAGGGATTGAAGTTTGCCATAGAATCACTGAGCAAAATAAATGAGCCAAAAATAAAGCTTGTTGTAGCTGGCAAAGATAATCCAAAAAGATACCGGATGCAGGCCAGAAGACTTGGTGTTGTTGACAAGGTCATATTCTATGGACCAACAAAGGAACCCGAGAGATTATATGGGGCAGCGGATGTATTTGTATTGCCTACGATTTATGAGCCATTCAGCAATGCTTGTCTTGAGGCGATAGCTTCAGGAGTCCCGGTCGTAACAAGTAAAATAAACGGATTTTCAGAGTTCATAGAAGATGGTGTTACGGGGGTCTGCGTGGAAGATCCGTCGGATATTGAAGCTTTAAAAGGGGCGATACAAAGGCTTCTTCGGCAAGACAACAGAGAAACAATAAAATGGGCCAAAACAAAAGGCCGACTCATAGATGTGGAAAATCATGTGAGAGAAACTGTCAAGTGTTATGAGGCTGTGTTAGCTGGCATGTTGAAGTGAGCTAGAGTGCCTACAGCTGGTTTTGGAATAGCTTGTAGGCACTTTAGTTCATTTTAGACACTTACTTGTATTATGAAGATAAGAATCTTTGATAACCTTCTTTACGGTGCGGCGCATTTTTCAAAATGGCGGGATAAGCGCGAGACATCTCTTGAGAATTTTGACAAAAGCAGGGTCAGAAGAATTCTTTTGATCCTCACCACAGGCCTTGGCGATACAATCCTTTCCACCCCCGCAATAAGGGCAGCCCGTGAGAACTTTCCGGATTCGACGATAAAACTATTCGTTCGCAAGCAGTGGCATACGCTATTTCAAAGCGACCCTTATCTGGATGGGTTGATCCTTTACAAGGGGAAATACAGAGAGTTTTTTAAGACCATCAAACGACTGAAAAAGGAACAACCAGACCTGGCGTTGATACTTCATGGCAATGATCCTGACATTATACCACTGGTGTATTTTTCAGGCGCTTTTTTTATAATAAGGATCCCCAACGACACGACTCGATTTAGGTTCCTTCTTTCAAACCAAGATATTGGAACCATGTCTTACCTTGATCCGAAGACGCACTACATCGAAAACAGGCTTAAGATATTCAACATAATAGACTGTTCAACCACAGACACAAGGATGTATCTGAGTATTGACAGAAAGACTCAGGCAAAGGTTGACAAAAGGATTGAAGCTTGGAAAGGCAAAAATGGAAGAAGCCTGATCGGTATACACATATTTGCAGCTGATGACTATAAGGTCTGGCCCATAGATAAGCAAATTGAGCTTATGGAAAGGATTACCTCTTTGTCTGACAATGTTGCTTTGATATTAAGCGGATCTCAGCGCGACAGAAAGAGGATCGCAAAGATCATTGAGAGGTTGAGAGACAAAGATCAGGTCATCAATGCTGCCGGGCTCTTTTCACCAATTGAAATGGCAGCGCTTTTGAAAAGGCTCTTGCTTTTTATTGCACCTGATACCGGCCTTTTGCATATGGCTGTTGCGGTAAATGTCCCGACGATTTCCCTTTTTGCTCCTACGGATCATCAGTTGATAGGGCCGTTTTACGATAAAGATAGGCATCTTGTAATTCAGAAGGCCCCAACCTGTGAGGACTGCATAACCAAAAGATGCAAGAACAACATATGCATGGATCAGATTGGCGTTGACGAGGTTTTTGAAAAGTTTATGACGGTCATGAACATGACTTCGTAAAAAGTCTTCAATTCGTTTTGTTGGTCACTTTTTGAAGGTTCTAAGTTCGCTCCGCTAAATTGCAGCACGTAGTGCCTCTGTCCAAGGCGTCAGCCGCAACCCATGCGCTAACTCGGGCTAACGTCCTCAAACAGTTTGCAGTTTTTACGCTTCGCTTCGCTAAAAACCTTTAGCAAAAAGTGACCCGGATAGGCTCATCAAAGACTTTTTACAGAATCATTAATGAAGACAACCAATGGGAAAGATCTATAAAATTGCACATGTTGTCCCCCCGTACAACCCTGTGCCTCCCATTAACAGTGCTGGCACCGAGACTAGGGTGTGCAATGTGGCGAAACATGCCCGGCGGTTCAAGCCTGTAGTGTATTCACGATGGTTCCCGGGATTTTTAGAAAAAGAGACCATCGACGGAGTGGATTATGAGCGCATCAAGATCGGAAGGATTTACAGGCGATTGTTTCAGAAAATCGTTCCGTGGGATCCCTATTCATTTAATGATAGAGTAGGGAGGCGGATTGTTAGGTTGAGGCCTGAAATTGTTCACCTTCATAATGAGCCAAAATTGTTGCGGCGAATGTGGCGCTATGTGAGAAGGTCCGGAAGCAAACTTGTACTGCACGTTGCCAACGAAAAGGAGATGGACGTTCGGCTTCTTAGGCATGTTCATCATTTTATTGCATGCAGCCAATACATCGCATCATGGATCCATTCGGAATACGGGGTTACAAGAAAGAGAATCGTTACCATATATACGGGTACAGATACCCGGCGAATCAGACCGGTGTGGGAGGTCCCTGATATTCGTAAGGCGATGCGGCGTGAATTTGGCTTGAAGGAAGATGATGTTGTGGTCTTGTTTGCAGGAAGGATTGTGCAGGAGAAGGGGGTTAAAGAGTTAATCAGCGCATTTACGTCGATGAAGGAGGCGTCAAATGGCGATGTGCTAAAACTTGTTCTGGCAGGTGACATCCGAAAAAGTAATGACCCTGACAATAAAAAGGCCGTTTATGGTAAACAAATTCAGAACATGGTGAAAGGTAGAAAGGATATCATATTGACGGACACAATCCCACCAGTCCGGATGCCTGACTTCTATACCATAGGTGATGTGTTTGTACTGCCTGCCATATGGAATGATCCCTTTCCAACAGTCTTAGTTGAAGCTGCTGCTGCCGGACTCCCCATCGTGACAACCAATGTGGGTGGGATTCCTGAGTTCGTTAAAGATAAGGTGAACGGTATTGTGTTAGACGATGCACGGCATATTTCAGATCTATCAAACAAGATATTAATGCTGCTGAGGAATCCCGAACTCGCATGTAACATTGCTAGAAATGCTCGGGAAGCTGTTGAAAGTGCCTTTTCCTGGGAAAGAGTGACAAATGACTTGGAAAATCTCTATTTGAGTGTATTGCATAGCGCCGGTTTCAAAAGCCTTTAGCGAGTCTATTTGGATCCACATCAGGCGGATCCAAAGATGGTCAAGCAAATGAGAAAAAGGGTTTTGAAACCACTTCTAGTAACAGTAAAAGCTTGTACCAAAAACCTGGAAACGAGGGGCAAGGTGTGTGGAATTCTTGGCAAGGTAGGTCGTAACGGGAAGGCCCTTCCATCGAAAAAATTGTTTCGTCAGGCCCTCGGTTTACTCAAACATAGAGGTCCTGATGACGAGGGAATTTTTGTCGATCATGAGAGGATCATCCTTGGACATCGCCGCCTTTCTGTTATTGATATTGAGGGCGGTGCTCAGCCAATGACCTCCGAAGATGGGAGGTACACAGTCGCGTTTAATGGAGAAATATATAATTTCCTGGGATTGCGACGTGAATTGGAGGCCAGGGGTTATGTTTTCAGGACACGTTCGGATACTGAGGTAGCGCTTTACCTTTACGCTGAATATGGGGATGGGTTCGTAGAAAAGCTCCTCGGAATGTTCGCTATCGCCCTATACGATCGGGATAAAAACAGAGTGATTTTGGCACGAGATCGGGTCGGCAAAAAGCCCATGTATTACCATGAGAGTGAAAGTGGGGTCCTGTTCGGCTCAGAGATAAACGCACTTTTGGCCGTTGGTAACATCTCCCGAAGCCTTGATTACGACGCGCTTCAGCTCTACCTTACATTTCAATATATACCCGCACCCTACTCGGCTTTTTCTGCCATACGAAAAGTCAAGCCGGCTCACTTCATGCTTATTGATGACGGTAAGATAAAGAGGGAAGTCCAGTACTGGAATCCCCATTTTCAACCAAAAGAAGACATGGATTTTGAAACGGCTGCAGAACAGTTAAGAGAGCTTTTTTTGGATGCTGTTAGATTGCGGACGATATCAGATGTTCCTCTGGGCGCATTTTTAAGCGGCGGCGTGGATTCTTCATTAATCGTTGCGGCGTTAGCCGAAGTGTTGCCGGAAGTTAAGACGTTTTCGATCGGCTTTGATGATAAGACATTTAATGAACTCCCTTATGCCGAAAAGATCGCACAGCAATTTGGTACAGTCCACACAGAAGCTGTCTTGGATGCCTCAGATATATCTGTGTTGGACGATTTGATTTTAAAAATGGGAGAGCCCTTTGGCGATCAGTCTATCGTCCCAACTTACTATGTATGTAGATTGGCTCGCCAAAAAGTGACCGTCGCATTGACCGGAGATGGCGGGGATGAAAACTTTGGTGGTTATAAGCGTTACTACAATGTTTTGCTTTCAGAAAAAATTCGTCATAACAGGATGGTTCCTTTTTGGATCTTATTGAGAAAATTGTCTCTTTTTTTTGAAAGACTTTTAAACAGGAAAAGACGGTATTGTTATTTCCCTAATACGAAGATGGACGAAGCACTGCGCCTGACGGGGCCCGAACAATATATAAAGATGCTTGAATACTTTTCAGAGTCCCAAAGAAGAAAATTGGTGACGAAAGGAAATTTTATCCTCCCGATAGATTACTTACGGGGGTTTTATGACCGAAACAGAACCACTGAGGTTCTCGACAATATGATCTATTCTGATCTTTTTATTTATCTTGGTGGCTTAATGGCGAAGACTGATATTGCAAGTATGGCAGTATCATTGGAATGCCGCTGTCCTTTATTGGATCATAGAATCATAGAGTTTGCGGCATCTATGCCTTCACATTACAAGATGGCGGGAAGGCAGAGTAAAAGGATACTCAAATACTGCATGCGAAAGGCGGTGGATCCTGTTTTTTTTGACCGAGAGAAAAAGGGCTTTAGTGCACCGATTAGGAAATGGATGGGAAGAAGCAGGGCAGACAGCAAGATAGCGCAAGAGATTGAGAAACACGATTCAGTGGGGACGCTCTTTAACAGAGAGGCAGTAAATACCCTCCTTGACGATCACTTCGCTGGCAGGCGTGACAACTGGTCAAGGATTTGGCTGCTCTATATATTTGTTATGTGGGCCAGTGCATTCCGCGTAAATTTATAGTAACACTTTTTTCGTGTCCGTTTTCCGTGTGCGTAAATCCTCCCGGACACGGACACGAGCCACGGACACGGGATGGATTATGAAGATCTGCTTTTTTAACGTCACAACCACAGTCCTGGTGGGTGGTTTGGAAACCTATTGTATTAGTGTGGCATCAGAGTTGGCAAAACTGGGGTGTGAGGTGGATATTCTGGGAGGTCACCCGGCAGGTTCAGAACCTATTCAAATCCCAGACGTCCGAGTTGTCACCTTTCCGTTTTACCCGGCTGAAAAGGTGCCTATAGGTGGCACCCGCGGTAGCCGTTTGATTGAGCGACTCACGTTTGCGTACAATGCTCGACATTTCTTCCTATCTCAGGATTATGATGTCGTAGTGATTGTTAAGCCATTTGATTTTCATGCGATGTGCTGGTTCAGGCGTAAAAAGGATTTTAAGGTCGTTTATCGTTCAGGAGGGCGAGAATTCTACATCACTGATCGCCTCTTTTCGCGATGCGTTGACTATTTCATTTCCAGTTCACATTATAATGCGGCACAGGTGCAGGACCATTATAAAGTCCCAGTTGAAGTTATTCACAACGGCGTTGATATAAACAAATTTAAACCCCGAAAAAGGAATTTAAATTTGGCTGACAGGCTGGGGCTAAAAGACAGCAAGGTCATCATCACCATCGGTCGATTGGTCGGTTGGAAGGGGTTGCAGGTATTAATGGGGGCACTGCCAGATATAAAAAAGGCTATCCCGAATGTACGGTGGATAGTTGTGGGTGGCGGACCTTACCGGGACGCCTTACAACTCAAATGTAGAGAATTGAAATTGCAGGATTCAGTCGTTTTTTCAGGAGAAATTCCCCATGACAGGTTGCCGGAGTTTATTTCCCTGGCAGATGTGATGGTTCAGCCCAGCATCGCCGAGGAAGCGTTTGGCATAACTCTGGTAGAAGCAATGGCCTGTGGGATTCCGGCCGTGGGAAGCCGAATTGGGGGAATTCCGGAAATTATCGTACACGGACAGACTGGATTTTTAGTTCCTCCAAGGGATAAAGAAGCATTAGCCGAAGCGATAATTAAGGTATTGCATGACGATCACTTGAGAAGGCGTTATGGGGCTAACTCAAGAGAGCGTGTTGTCGAGCACTTCACGTGGGCTTCGAATGCCAGGCGGCTCCTAGAGATTTTTCGCAGCCTCTCAGAAGGTAAATAGCTATCTTATGTGTGGTATTGCAGGGTTTTTCTTAAAAGAGGGAAAAGCGTCTAAGGCCCCCTTGATAGAGGCGGCAGCCAGCCTACATCATAGAGGCCCTGATGAAAAGGGCTATGTTGTGGATGGTCGGGTGGGACTTGCCCATAGCCGGCTGTCAATTATTGATGTTGGCACAGGCCAGCAGCCGATGGCCAATGAAGATGAGTCTGTATGGATTACTTACAATGGTGAGGTATATAATTTCCCTGATCTTAGGCAGACCTTATTAAAAAAGGGCCACAAGTTTAAAACAAAGAGTGATACCGAGACAGTGATACATCTCTATGAGGAGTATGGTGAAGGCTGCCTCAATTATATGAGGGGAATGTTTTCTTTTGCCTTGTGGGATCGCAATGAAGGGCTTCTTTTCCTTGCAAGAGACCGTATTGGCGTTAAGCCGCTGGTATACACAGAGCAGCCAGAAGGGTTTTATTTTGCGTCTGAAATTCAGGGGCTGTTTTCCTTGAATGAGTCTATTCCAAGAAAGATAAACTACAGGGGCATAGATTTCTTTTTTACCTTTCAGTACATTCCATCCCCCATGACAGGATATCGGTTTGTTTCAAAACTTCCCCCCGGCCATTTCATGGTTGTAAAAGATGGGCTGATTAAAAAGATTTCATGTTACTGGGATTTACCTGCTGAGCCGGAGAAAAAGATTGACTATGATGAGGCCTGTGAAGGGTTAAGAAGCATATTTCTAGAAGCAACGAAGATGAGGATGATTAGCGATGTCCCCATAGGGGCCTTTTTGAGCGGAGGCATTGATTCGAGTCTTACAGTTGCGGCAATGAGTATGTTTTCAGATACACCGGTGAAAACTTATTCCATAGGCTTTGAGGATGAGTCTTTCAATGAACTCCCCTATGCAAGACAAATTGCTGATAGATATGGAACGGATCATAATGAGATGATCGTGAAGCCCAAAGCGATTGACATCCTCCCGAATTTGGTCAAGGGATTTGGCGAACCAATGGCGGATTCTTCTGCTATACCAACATACTATGTTTCCAATTTTGCAGGAAGAGATTTGAAAGTTGTACTTACTGGAGATGGGGGTGATGAATCTTTCGGCGGCTACAGGAGATTTACTCTGGCGGCCCGGGCTGACTATTTGGATCATTTTCACAGTGTGGGTTTATGGATATGTATCAGAAAAATCATACTGGCCCTGGAAAGACTTTTCAATAAAAGGCGGCGGCACAAAAGATTCCCAACATCCAAAGGTGATGAGATTTTGACGTTAAATGGGCTTGAGCGCTATCATTATCTTCTTGCATTTTTTTCAGACAATGAAAAAGACCTGTTCTATACGAAACACATGAAAGAGATGACGGGTTCTCATGGTACATTAGACTATTTAAGGGGATTTATGGAACGGTACGAGACAGATGACATATTTAATCGGTATTTTTTCATAGATCAAAAGACATATTTGCCCGAAGACATTTTGTTCAAGGTGGATATATGCAGCATGATGAATTCCCTTGAAAGTCGGTCACCGTTATTGGATCACAAATTGATAGAGTTTGCGGTGAGCTTGCCGGGGAATTACAAAAGACGACTGTCTGGTGAAGGCAAGTTGATATTGAAAGACACATTTCGTGATTGGCTACCTGAGAGTTTTAAGAATCGTTCCAAGATGGGCTTCTCGGCCCCTGTTCCGAGGTGGTTAAGAGAAGATCTTTTTGAATACCTGCAGGATGAGCTTTTAGCCAATACGAATCTTCACGAAATTGTAAAAAGCGAAATGATCAAAAGGCTATTGGAAGAGCACGGATCAGGTGTCAAGTCCCATGCCAAAAAGCTGTGGACGCTCTTGGTTCTCGGCCTGTGGCTCAAACTTGAAAATGTAGCATTGTAGCAGGGGACAGGCTTTTGAAGATATTGTATCTTCATCCAGATTCATGGACTGGAGAATATTCCATCCTGGTTCAGTTTATTAAAATGGGCCATTGTGTCTATGTGCTGGAGCAAGATAAGAACCTGCGGAAATTCCATTGCGTATTGATGGACTTCTTTAAACAAAAAGGCGATAGGATCAAGACGCTTTGGTATAATGCCCATCGGGAATGGAAAAAGGCGATCACCTGGCCGCTTGATCTCATAACAAAGAACAAGTTTAAGGGGAGAAATCTTTTTCATGTAATGGCAGTTATCAAGCATGCCCTCAGGGTGTTCCAGGATGCAGATGTTGTTATCTGCGCTGACGGATACTCTTATGCTGTTCCAGCATGTTTGCTCAAGAGATGGAAACTTTTTAATACACCATTGGTTGTCAGTTTCATCGGGGGGGATATCCTGGATCTTCCCGATGTTCATGTCGGGCAGCGTCGAACATCTTTCAACAACAAGATGTTTCAATTGGTATATAAACATGCTGATATCCTGAGGCCGGTTTCTCCGCTCTTGAAGGATATCATATTGAAGGATGGTGGGGAGGCTGGGAAGATAAGGATCTGCCCGTCTCATATAGCTGTACAGAAGCTATTTAGTGATGGGGACGACCTGGCTAAGTTCCGGAACATATCCAGGGAAAAAATAACGCAACAACTGGGCATTCCCGGTGATTTCAGGATAGCCGTTGCTGTGAGCGGTGGTGATTACTGCAAAGGGATGCATCTAATCCCGGATGCCTTACAGGCAGCCAGAAAGTGTCTGCCCGATTTATTTATGATTTTTGTAGGGCCTATGAACGAGTACTTGGCGTCCATCAAGGCAAAAAGTGAAGGACTGGGCCTCTCAGACAGGGTTTGTTTTGTGGGGAAGGTACCTCCTGAAGAGGTACTTGAGTATCTGGCTGCCGCTGACGTGAACCTAAGCCCATCCCTAGGAGAGGGGCTAAACATGGTAACCGTGGAGGCAGGTTCTGTGGGAACGCCCTCGATTACCACAAAGGCTGCAGGCATTAGTCACTGGGTTACAACATTTGATGCCGGCACTGTGATCAGAGCCGGAGAGCCGCAGGTCCTTGGGGAGGCATTATGCGACTTTTTCGCTTTTTCACGAGAAATGGTGGAAGAATACCAGAAAAATGCACTGAAAATGAGTACTGAATTCCAGGTTAACAAAGCAGCCAGAAGACTTATGAATATTTTTCATGAGATCACAGAGAGGCGTCAAGGCAGCACTGTTGAGACTAATGGGCAGCATGTGGCTGATTAAAGAAAGGCCAGTGGTATGAATATATTGGGGCTTCACAGCGGGCATGATGCCTCAGTGGCCATATTAAAAGATGGCCAAGTTGCAGCGGCCATTTCTGAAGAAAGATTGAGTCGGATAAAGTGCGACAGCGATGATCTCCCTCTGCTTAGCTTAGAGGAGATCTATCGGTATACGGATATTTCTCCAAAAGATATCAATTTTCTATCCCTCCTTATGACTTTTATGCCAGAGGAGTACTTTATTCGTGAAACCCTTTACAAAGAGCTGGAAAGGAGATGGGTACGTGCAAGACGGAGATTAAAGGCATATCTCAAAGGCGAAACTTTTAAGTCTGTGTTGCTGGTAGCAAATCTTGCCGAGAAACTCAAAAAACGCGAAAAGGACCTTGAGGATCATTTCAGATGGGAAAAATTCCGCAAGGATTTTGGCTTTGACACCATCAAATGGCGTTTTTGCGATCACCATTTAGCCCATGCCTGGCCGGCTGTTTATTTTTCGAACTGGGATGAGGCACTGGTAGTAACGATAGATGGTATGGGGGATGATCGTATATTTCACACGACCAGTGTGTTTAGAGATGGAAAGCTTAGGAGGGTGGCTGTATCGAGGGGGGCTGCTGCATCAGTGGGCCTTTTCTACTGCGATATCACCAAACTATTAGGATATAAACCCTTAAGGCATGAGGGTAAAATAACCGGCCTGTCGGCGTACGGCGATCCGTCAAAATTGCTTGATTCCATGAAACCGTGTTTAAGGCTATTTCCGGACAAAATGACCTTTGTGTCGGATTTTTCCGAAAAAGGGGGGGAGAGTGAAAGGTTCAGGTATCTCAAGAAATTGATTCGCTCACATGAGCCCTCGGATGTGGCCGCCGCCGGACAGCAGCTTGTGGAAGAGGTTGTGGTTTCACATGTGCAGGCGGCTTTAAGAAGGTACAGGCTGAGTCGCGTGGCCTTGAGCGGAGGCCTTTTTGCCAATGTAAAGTTAAATCATGAGATTGCAGAACTAGATGAGGTGGAAGAGGTGTTTGTTTTCCCAGCGATGGGAGATACCGGAAATGCTGTGGGGACGGCTCTGTTCGGGATGTATCACAATGACCAAGAACGCCTTTGGGAAGTCAGGGCTAGGCTTGATGACGTGTATTGGGGGTCTTCCTATGACGAATATGAAATAGAGAAGATTCTCAAGGAAAGCGGGGTTTCATACAGACGTTATGTTTTTGAGGATCTTGCCGGGAAAGTGGCAAATCTCATTCATTCAGGTAGGGTTGTCGGATGTTTTCAGGGCAGAATGGAGTTTGGTCCGAGAGCCCTCGGGAACAGGAGTATTCTGGCCGCTCCTACAGACAGGACAATCAATGACTGGCTCAACAAGAGATTGGACAGGACCGAATTTATGCCCTTTGCCCCGAGCGTTTTGGCACCATATGCGGATGATATATTTAAAAACTATTCAAAAGGCGCTTATACGTCAAAATTCATGACGATTATATTCGAAGTCTATGAAAAGTGGCGCTCAAAGATCCCTGCTGTCGTCCATGTTGACGGTACTGCCCGGCCCCAGGTGGTTGCCAGAGAGGATAATCCCAGATATTATGACCTAATAGAGGCCTATTACAAGTTAAGCGGAATACCGCTTATATTGAATACCAGTTTTAACGTGCACGAGGAACCCATTATTTGTAAACCAGTAGAAGCTATTAGAGCGCTCAAAGACAAGAGAATAGATGCTTTGATGATAGAAAACTTTCTTGCAGTCACATAAAAGGTCCGTGTCCGTTACCCGTGTCCGTGTCCGGAAAAAGATTTACCCCGTAAGAATGCTCCGTGCGGACGGGGTTTTATGCCCCCTGGAAAATTCTTACGGGGTTTACGGACACGGGTAACGGACACGGACACGAACGTGGTTTTTATGCGAATCATTTATCCAGTAAGCGAGCCCATAACAACCTCTAAGGCTAGATTTATACAAATCATGAATACATGCCATGCCCTGGCAAGTTTAGGGTGTGAGGTAGATATAATAACTGGGTGTCTATCTGAGTCTACAGGCGACATCCTAAAGCGTTTCAACCTTGAGCCCGTTCAAAGACTCAGGATTCACAAGGTTCCGATGATGAGGGCAGGTCACGGGGGAAGGGTAAGGATCTCGTGGGGCCTCATCTTTAATGTGTCCTGTTTACTTAAAATATTGGGGCTTGTAAAAAAAAAGGCTTATACCTGTATATATTTAAGGCACCTTAAGCTGGCCGCCTTTTTATTAAGATTCAAAAAGAGAATAGGGGTTCCTCTCGTCTTTGAAGCACATGAACTTTTTTCTGTAACCTCCAAAAAGAAAAAGATGAGGCGGCTGGAGGCCCTTGTATATAGCGGATTTGATCGAATTGTTACGAATACCGAAACAATCAAGGTCTTAATAGAGAAAACATTTTCTGTTGGAAGCGACAGGATTCATGTTGTCAGGAATGGCGTCAGCCGGGAGATTATAGCGTCTTTCCGGGGAAAAGAGCCAAGGACCAATGGCAAAATTCTCTACGTTGGGCAACTTTATCGTTGGAAGGGGGTCGAGTGCCTAATCGAGTCTATGGCGTTCATTGAAAATGCTCTGCTTGATGTGGTGGGTGGTTCTGAAGAATCGATAGGTCGATTGCAGGAACTCGCATCACGGAAGGGCGTTTTGGATCGTGTTTTTTTCCACGGCCAGGTTCCATACCACAACGTGAAATTATTCTTGAACGATGGGCATGTTGCTGTTTTACCCCTCAAGTCTTCCCCGGATGCAAGCTTCACTTGTCCTTTGAAGCTATTCGAGTATATGGCTGCGAAGATGGCAATCGTTGCTTCTGATATGCCTGTTATAAGAGAGGTGCTCAGGGATGGTTATAATAGTATTCTGGTGAAACCGGATGATCCAAAGTCGCTGGCACAAGGCATCATGAGATTATTGGGGAATAGAGCATTATCAGTGAGGATCGCTGAACAGGCATTCTTGGATGTTTCAAATTTTACATGGCAAAATCGTGCTGAAAAAATAGAGGACATATTAAAGGGGTTAAGTTCGGTTAACCATCACAGCTCACCTTAACGTATGGAATTTGTGGCAGAGTGAAATCAGAATCCAAAATCCCGTTTCAGAAATCACAAATAAGAAAGATATTGTTGGTTAGAAACGACAACATCGGAGACGTTGTTTGTACGACACCATGTTTAGAAGCCCTGAGATACCATTTCCCAGAAGCCTTTATTGCAGTCTTGGTCTGTCGACTTACAGAAGAAGTGGTGATTGGAAATCCCTTTGTTGATAAAGTATATGTCTATGACAAGGCCAAACACGGGAGATACAAATTCGTACTGACTGCCTGGTGGAAGCAGTTTCAGGTCTTGAGGCAAATCAGGGGTGAGCATTTTGATCTGGCCATAGGCATTCGTTCTGAATTTTCCCCATCTCAGGGATGGCTGGTCTATGCCAGCGGTGCCCGGTATCGCGTTGGGATCGCGCCCTCTGGGAAGGATAGGAAATTTTCCTTTTTTTACAATATCTATGTTGAACCGCTTAAAGAAGCTGTCCACGAAGTAGAGCGCTCCCTGCACGTACTGAGGAGAATAGGGGTGGATATAGATGAAAAAAGGTTGATGCTTAAGCTTTTCAATGATAATTTGATCCAAGCTGACAGGTTTCTATCAAAGAATGGAATTTTCAATCAAAAACCAGTCATCTGTTTAAATTTTAACCGACGCTTGGAGGAGGGAAGGTACTGGGAAGATGAAAACTACTTGAAGGTTATTGAGTCGCTTGTGGCTGAAGGCCGCCAGGTCATTGTCATAACGGCTCCCCATGAAGCACAGCACGTAAGAGGGCTTATTAAGAGGCTAAATGTTGGTATACCTTTGTATTACTCGAGGAGCCTGAAGGACTTTGCGGCAATTGTTAGACGGTGTGATGTGTTTGTCACATTACAGGGAGGGCCTATGCACGTTGCGGCTGCAGTGGGTACACCCACCGTTGCTCTGTTTGGTAAAAACGATCCAGAGATATGGGCTCCATGGGGCAAAGGTCACATGGTTTTGAGAAAAGGCAATGACGCTAATTTGATTGGTGCAGACGATGTGGTCGCGGCTATCAGAGGGATGTTGGCCCGGAAAACAGCTGCAGCTTAATTGGTCACCGGTCACTAGTCACTAGTCATTGGTGCCGATGCAAGATGCAAGGTGAAAGATACCAGATGCCAGATGCCAGATGCTAGTTGCATGATGCCAAATTACTAATGACCCATGACTAATGACAAATGACTACTACGACGGAGTAATACGAGATGAACATCTGTGTCGTCGGTGTGGGATATGTGGGGCTTGTCACAGGCGCTTGTTTCTCCGAGTTCGGGCTGCGGGTGTCCTGTGTGGACAAAGACACTTCCAAGATTGACCTGCTAGAGCAGGGCAAGGTTCCTATCCACGAACCCGGACTGGCCGAGCTGATAGAGAAGAACGTAAAGGAGGGGCGGCTCGCTTTTACAACAGATATCAAGGAGAGTGTTCGAAATGCCCTAGTGATTTTTATTGCCGTTGGCACCCCGTCTGACGAGGAGGGAAGCGCCGATCTCAGATATGTGGAAGAGGTGGCTAGATCCATAGGCCAGACCATGAATGGCTATAAGGTCGTGGTGACAAAGAGTACGGTCCCGGTAGGCACGGGGAAGATGATTGAGGCGATCATCAAGGAAAACCAGACCGCCCCCTGTGCCTTTGACGTGGTTTCTAATCCTGAATTCTTGAGGGAAGGGTCAGCCATAGAGGATTTCATGCGCCCTAACCGGGTCGTCATCGGTGCTGAGAGCGAACAGGCTGTTGCTATTTTGAAGGACCTTTACAGACCCCTCTATTTGATTGAAACTCCTTTTGTGACCACTGACATCGCGACAGCGGAAATGATTAAGTACGCCTCCAACGCCTTCCTGGCCACTAAGATATCCTTCATCAACGAGATGGCTACCATCTGTGAGCGGGTTGGGGCAGATGTGCACAAGGTGGCCAAGGGGATGGGTCTTGACAGGCGGATTGGTTCCAAGTTCTTGCATCCAGGCCCGGGATTTGGGGGGTCTTGTTTTCCAAAGGACACCCGGGCCATTAGTCAAATTGCCAAACAATACGGATATGAATTTGAGATCGTTGATGCGGTGATTAGGGTCAATGAGAAGCGCCCACGGATGATGATTGAAAAGGTTGTCTCAGCTCTGGACGGCAATTTAAGGGATGCGGTCCTCGGCGTCCTTGGCTTGACATTCAAACCAAACACGGACGACATGCGAGAGTCTCCCACAATTCCCATTATCAAGGGCTTGCAAGAGAAGGGTGCTAAGATTCAGGCCTATGATCCGGCTGGGATGGAACAGGCAAAAAAATACCTATCAAATATCGACTACAAGAAAGATTTGTATGCAGTGGCTGAAGGGGCCGATGCTTTGGTCCTGACCACAGAATGGAATCAATTTCGCAATATAGACTGGGAAAGGGTCAGAAAGGTTTTGAAACAACGGATCGTGGTTGATCTGCGAAATATCTATGATCCGCAGCGGATGCGCGCCTTAGGATTCCAATATACCAGTATCGGGCGGCCGTAGGCGATGAGTAAGCCGCGAATGCCTGAACCCGCCAAGCTGGTCATTGGTTGTTTCACCAATGACAAAGATATTCTTGGGGGTGTGGCCCAGAAGCTTTCCGAGTCCTTTGGCCCGCCGGATGTTATCAGCCCATGGCTTCCTTTTGAACACACAGACTATTATACCCCTGAGATGGGGACACCCCTTTTCAGGCGTTTGATGGCCTTTCGTAAATTGATTCAGCAAGAGGCCTTGGTCGATATCAAGCTTTTTACCAACAAACTGGAGGATCGATTTTCAAGGGATGGAAGACGGCTCGTCAATATTGATCCGGGATACCTTGTGGCAGAGCGGTTCGTGCTGGCTACCGGAAAAAATTACACCCACCGTATTTATCTGAGAGAAGGGATCTATGCGGACCTAACCTTAATTTACCAAAAGGGTCGTTTTCGTCCACTGGATTGGACATATCCGGATTATGCTGGGGATGCTATAATCAGTTTTCTCAAATCTGTTAGGGACAGATATATGTATCAGGTTCGAGAGTCAAGAAGCTAAGTGCCTAAAGTGAGCTAAAGTGCCTAAAGTGTCTAAAGTGAACTAGGGTTTATGTGCACGCCTGCCGACTTCGCCAAAGTAGCCCTTTCAGCCGTCGTAGCCATGGGCTACTATGGCGAAGTCGGCGGCTACGACGGCTGAATCAGCGTGGTCAATCTTAAAAACATGTTGCGATGAAAGCGCAGTCCTTAACCCTGGCCCAGACCTGTTGTGAAATGCTGAAGATTACAAAACCACATTAGAAAATATGTAAAAGTTCAGCCACTAAGTCACAAAGGCACAAAAGGACTTTAATTTTAAAGCGTTATCAAAAAAGAGAAGAAACAAATTGTAGATACGGCATATACTCTACATTAGAACTTAGCTCCGCAATTGGAATAATGGAATGTTGGAATACTGGAATATTGGGCCTGAAAGAATTTTGGTCTTTTTGTCTTCTACATCATTCCAATACTCCACCATTCCAATATTCCTTTCTTCGGACTGCAGCCAGGCTGAATATGC
>QMMN01000018.1 GCA_003647275.1 Deltaproteobacteria bacterium | reverse complement strand
CACAGGCTGTCACAATGGGTGCAAGAAAGGGAACCTTTGCCTGCTAAACTGGAACCCTCCATGCCGACCCGGGGATGTAAGAAGAATGAACGCTGGAAGATCCTGGTCAACATCGATGTTGAGGGTGACCTATGATCCCGAAGGCAGATATCGTGGCATGGAGGCAGATAGCACCTTGGGTTTCGGATGCACAGGTAGAACAGGACCTGATCATCAGCAGGGCCTTGGTGTCCATGTTCCAGAATACATCAATTTCCGAACAACTGGCATTCAGGGGCGGAACAGCCTTGCATAAGCTATACTTCAACCCCCCGCGTCGCTATTCAGAGGATATTGATCTGGTACAGATCGTGCCTGGACCAATAGGAGGGCTCCTCGATACCTTGCAGGAAATCTTGAATGTGTTTCTTGGAAAGCCGCGGCGTAACCAAAAGGAAAGATCGGTTACACTGACTTACAGGATGGAATCGGAGGGCCCACCTGTTGTGCCATTGCGCCTGAAGGTGGAAATCAATACACGTGAGCATTTCACGGTCTACGGACTTCACAAACGACCGTTCAACGTCCACTCACGCTGGTTTTTAGGAGAATGCGCGATCACTACCTTCGAACTGGAGGAGCTGCTTGCTACAAAAGTGAGGGCCTTGTACCAGAGACGAAAAGGGCGCGACCTTTTTGATTTGTGGCTTGGCCTTACAGAAGGAAAGGCCGATGCAGGGAAAGTCGTGAAGATTTTTCAGGAATACATGAAGGCTGAAGGGCACGGCATAACAAGAGAGGATTACGAGAAAAATATTGAAGCAAAAATGAAACATCCGGGGTTTCTTGATGACGTCAAACCTCTATTGTCCGCCGACATGAAGTATGATGTTAATGCTGCTTTCTCCTTCATAAGTGAGCAAATCGTATCCCGAATATAGGTTTCCAGATAACCCATTCTGGACATAGTAATTGATCTCAAATCAAAGGGATAAAAAATCATGGCAAAGATCGCTGATCTGGTAAGGCTCAAAACGGGCTACGCGAATTTCGTGGAGCTGAAGAGTGCCTTTGAGGCGGCCCAGGAAAACGCTGACCGTATGGCAATGTATCGCCCGACCAAGGCGCATCGCCAGGCCTTCGAGCGCATTTGTCGAGGCCTCTACCAGCCCAACGACAAGAAGTTTTATCTGCTTAGCGGCTCTTATGGGACCGGTAAGTCGCACCTGTGCCTGATGACGGCAAATTTCCTGAGCCGCTCCAGTGGTGACCCGGAAATCGCCGGATTTTATGAAAATTATGCCAAGCTTGATCCGGACAAGGCCAAGCTGCTCAAGAACATTCGGAAAGACGGGCAGTATCTGGTTGCAATCTGCGACTACCATTCGGGCAGACATTTTGAAGACGTGGTTATGAAGGCGGTTTTCGAGGCCTGTGAGGCCAAAGGCTTGGACACCGGGATTGAGACGGAATTCGATGAAGCAGAGCGCCAATTGGCCGAGTGGGAGGAAAAGGGCGACAAGGGCGGTATCCGCACAATTTTTATGAGGACTTTGGCAAGGCGCTTGGAGCGGTCGCGCCAGGTCTTTCTGCGGATCAACTTCGGGCCGGACTCAAAAATTATGACTCGGACGTGTTCGGCAAATTCCGCGCCGCCTTCAAGGAAATGATGGGGGGTGTGGAATTTCAGGCTCAGGCCGGCAACCTCATCCCTATACTTAAAAAAATGGTCCACAGTCGGGCGTTCAAGAAGCGGTTCAAAGGGCTCGCAATCTTCTTTGACGAATTTGGCTTTACCCTGGAGAAGGCGGCTTACTCAAAGGACATACTGCAGGGGTTCATGGAAACCATTTGCAAGAACGAGCCCAACGTTCTTTTTATAGGATGTATTCACAAAGATTTCAAATCTTACGCTGACCGGTTCAGTAAAGACGATGCGGCCGTCATGAGTGCCCGCATTACCCAGGTGGACCTGCTGAACGAGGGGATCGAAGAGATTATAGGCGCTATCGTCGAAACAGACAAAGAGTGTGACGTCTGGAAGAAAGAGATTGCCCCCAAAACGGGCGTCTTTGATCAATTGGTGCCACCATGTAAATCGTTAGACCTGTTCCCGTGGATCGAGGATGTGGACCGCATCCGTCAGCGGGTACTGGAGAACATTTACGGCGTTCACCCGATGGCTTTGGCCTGCTTACTCAAGCTTTCCTCGGAGATCGGATCGGATGCTCGCAGCACATTTACATTCTTCTCGGGCGATGTGGGCGGCGAGAAGGGTTCATATGCGGACTTCATTGAAAATGCCGAGATTACGGTGGGCGGCGGGAAACTGAACCTGTATACGGTAGACCGCTTGTTTACGTTCTTCCAGAAGGAACTGTCACAGAAAAACCCGGAGTTGCGGGATAGACAGCGCCAGTTTGTAAACGGGGTTTACGCCAGCATGGATGCGCTGCGAAAGGCTGCCGAAGGGGAACTCTTCGGGTTCCAGGAAGACGAACGCATCCAGGTTCTCAAAACGATCCTGATATACCAGCTTTGCCAGATTCCCACGAGTCTGGAAAACATCCAGTTCGGCCTGTACTGTTTGAGTAAAGCCGAGAAGAAACAGGTTGAAGCCTATCTGAAAGACTTGGTCAAGAAGGGCGCTGTGTTTTTTAAAAAGTGTTATCCCCAATTTAAAACTCCCCCTTTATCAACGATCTAAGGTTCCCCCCTTCTAATTCCTATTATTCGAGAAAGGAGAGGAAGAATTATTATTCACTTTTCTTTTATTCGGTTTGATCCTATAATTCCTATTGTTGGTCTGATTCCTTTTTCCCCGGGCTCCTTATCATGAACGATCAGGCTATCTGACAGTGGACAAGCATGGTGCACACAACTCGTCTTTCCATAGATCTCCAATCACTGTGAATGGGGCTCAACCGCGATCGCCAGCAACCGAGCCTTCCGGAATTGGACAAAGATTCAAAACGAGGGCAATATCATTGCCTCTGCCACTACAGATCGGCTGGTCCACCAGGGGAGCCTGGTACAAACGAAAGGAGGCTGCTCTCTGGTAGAATGATCATCAGCATCATTGAATCCATCAGCTAACCATGTCCCAACCTATTGATGATGGATCCTCCTTCCATTATCTGGTTTCTGGGATGCCCTATAAGTTTGTCCCAATCACCAAGATGATGACTTTTGGGGGGAAAATAAGGCCGGTGAAAAGGGGGCAAACTTAATCGGCGTTAACAAACCGAGAGCTCCATGGGGCTCATGGGGTGGGTCATTATGGAGTTGAGATTCTCCACTCCTTCAAAAAAAACATCGTCATACCTCGGCGGCGTAGGAGGAATCTTCGTTTCCTTGATTTCTGAATCTAACCTTTCAGCGATCCGTTTCTTCAGTGCCAAAAGTTTTTCTTTTCTCTTCTTTTTTTGTCTTGCAGTCAAACCCTTTGAAGAATCGGCAACTTCCAGTTGTCCGGTATCGGAGTGTGTTGATTCTGGCGGGGTAAAGTCCAAAAATTCCTGAGGAGCAGCTCGAAGCATCGGCCTAGTTTGGTAGACAAAATGAAGAAGGCTTTTGGTGTCAGAGCCGAACCTACGCACCGACTGTTGCACAGACCCAATAATAACAAGGTCTAGTTGGTCTTCAAGGCTTTCGAGAAGATGATCGTCTTCGATTGACCACCGCGCAAAATCTTTCTCGTCTTTTGGATTCGGAATCATTCTTTGCCGAGCTCCGATTGCTTGGAGTGCGGGCTCGATACGATGATATAGCTCTACCGACCATGGGCCAAAATGATGGAATTTCCAAGGAAGTCCAGTATATGTTTCACCCTTGTTATGTTCGGCATAGGCTAGGTCAGCAAG
This sequence comes from Deltaproteobacteria bacterium, assembly GCA_003647275.1. Lineage (GTDB taxonomy): Bacteria > Desulfobacterota > Desulfobacteria > Desulfobacterales. The sequence goes on along the minus strand of QMMN01000018.1, from coordinate 38,592 downwards.
ATAAACATACTTGATGAGGTGAATCATACCTAATTCACGATTCCAACTATCATCATCCCGGCCGGCCACAGCGAGGATGTATTGTAAAAGGAGATCTATCTTCTCGATGTCAGGTGTTTTCAATGGCTTATCATCCTCAAACATGACGAAGAATACGATTGGTTTTATATAATATCATCAGGAAGGTTTTGTAAACAGCCAAATCCAGTTTCCCGAGTTTCCATTGCAACATAACTATCGGCATCTCTATCGGGTAGGTTAAGTTTTTCCCTCAAGCCGAAGGGCGATGTGACAAAATTCCTGAAGGCTTCGGCCTTCGCATAGGTGGAGAAGCGTCCATCGGTCGGATGGGTATAGGCTGTCGCCTGGGATTCAGAAACATAACCGGCTTTGCCCTAGCTCTTGATGACCAGCTCTTGCACCTTTCCGTATTTGCCCGAGTTGGTGACCGTAAGGTGACCGTAAACTGAACTGACATACTCCTAGGAAGGTCGGAAATCGAACGTCTCAAGGATGAGAAGGAAGATTGAATAATGAAGCCGATCATTCTCCACAACCACGAGACCAGGATTCTCCGTGTGGTGGTGCGGTGATCGGGAAATACAGATATCACTGATCTAATCTGGCCGAAAACGATCCTTGTGCTTTCCGAATCCCTTGACAAATCACGCACTTAAAGCTAACTTCCCGCAAAAATCAATAAAGGGAGCCCAGCCCATGGCCCGTACCAAAGCCGACATCATTGACGCCATCCACATGAAGCTTGGCTGTTCAAAGGCCAAGTCCGCCGAACTTGTCGAATCCATCCTGGAAATCATCAAGCAAACCCTGGCAAACGGCGAGGATGTCCTTATCAGCGGTTTCGGGAAATTCTGTGTCAAGAACAAGGAGGAACGGAAGGGAAGAAATCCCCAGACCGGTGAAGATATGATGCTGGGATCGAGGAGGGTGGTCACTTTCAAATGTTCCGGGGTCTTAAGGGATAGGGTGAATAGACGTTAATTACTTGAAGAACGTAGGGACGGACTGTTGCCCTAATTGTTGTCGGGTGGTATAAATGGCAGGAATACCTATACTTCGTTGGACTGGATGAATCATGAATATCGCCGAGCTTCTCAACAGTTCCGAGGGAAAGACACTTGAGTTCAAGCGGGACCTTTCTTCGATGAAGCCCATCCTGAAGACCTTGGTTGCGTTTGCCAATACGGCGGGCGGCACGCTCATTATCGGGCGCAAGGATGATGGAGAGCTGCAAGGAGTGCCGAATGTGCTTCGTGCTGAAGAACGGTTGGCCAGCGCCATCTCGGATGGTATTCGTCCTGCAATGACACCAGAGATTGAAATCTATTCTCATGAGGGGAAACCACTATTGGTTGTGCGTGTTCCTCACTGGCGAGGCCCATTCTACTTGAAGGCTGAGGGAGCGGAAAAGGGAGTTGCGGGTCCGGAGATTGTGGCCGAGTTGCAACGTTCGTTGGTGGGTTTTTCGTATGACCAAACGCCGTGCCCGGATCTGTCCGTTGGTGACCTGGATATGGAAAAGATTCACCGTGCCTTCGCCACTGTGGGGCGAAAAATAGACAAACAGAAATTGGAATCTCTGGGCGTGCTGGTTGCGTATGCGGGAAGACGGGTGCTTTCCTATGGGGGAGTTATCTTGTTCGGGACAGATACTGCTCGGCAACGATACTTTCCGGATGCGAGGGTGAGTTGCGCTCGGTTCAGGGGAACAGACAAGGCCGAGTTTATCGACCGTATGGACATTGACGGCGGTGTGCTGAATGCGGTTGAGGAGGTTCCAAGGTTCATACGCCGCAATACGCGGCTCGCCGCAAAAATTGAGACCATGCGCCGGAGGGACATCCCGGAGTATCCCGAGGTGGCTATTCGCGAAGTACTAGTGAACGCCATCGCCCATGCTGACTACTCTTTGACCGGCATGCGTATCCTGGTAGCGATCTACGCGGATCGTATGGAAATTCAGAATCCGGGCATGCTTCCTTTTGGTATGACCATGGAAGAATTCAAGGCAGGCGTAAGCAAGATTCGTAATCGGGTCATCGCGTGTGTTTCGAGAGTTAGGCTTGATCGAGGAGTGGGGGAGCGGTTACAAGCGGGTGATGGAGGCTTGCCGGACAGATGGTTACCCGGAGCCGGCATGGCGAGAACTTGGCGTGGCTTTGCGGGTGTTGTTTTACCCCCACCCTGAAGTCGTGGAACATTCTGCGGCACGTGTCCCTGTAAATGTCCCTGTAAATGTCCCTGTAAATGATCGCCAAGAATGGTTCCTGGAACAACTTGCGGCCGGCAGACAGGCGAGAGCGGCTGATCTAGCTGCTCATTGGGAGGTATCCGAGAAGACCGCGAAACGCGATATTGCGTATCTGAAGAAACATGGATTGGTCGAATTCGTCGGTTCGCCGAAAAAAGGCTTCTACCGGCTGGCGATGCAGGTATGAAGACCGTCTTTGCCATCTCCAAATTGATTGAATGACAATTTGAATGAAGTGTCCGCAACCATCCGCTACTTGGGAGAGATTGGAAAGGAGAACGATCTGGCTGGAAAGGGTTGTCATGGATCTGCTGTGTGAGAATCCGTGTGAGAAAATGTTTCCAAAATATGCCAAAACGTGATATTTTCGGAAAAAGTCTGACAAACCGATATGTAATGATGTCAGTGTCTTAGTGTAATTTGAGAAGGTTGCGAAACTCAGGGGTACTGACTTCGAATCCGTAGGTCGCCCGTTCGAGTCGGGCCGGGCGTGCCAAATAAATTAGCCAATCAAAAATTTCACATCATCATGCCGTTTTATTTTTGTTACAGACCTTTTACCAGCAATTCCAGGGATTGCTGGTAAAAGGTGATCTGAAAGCTGCGGGTGCAAGGTATTTCATAGGGACTTCCTCCTCAGGCGCATTCGAGTATGCCAACACAGGACGATTATAAAACAGCACGGGCACTGGCGCTCGATACGCTGTCAAAAGTTGACATAGAAAGGTGCTGCATCAACGCAGGCCTTTTACCGGAGTTGATCTCTCCCGGGATAAAGCGGGTGCCCATTCCATATCTGGGCGATACATACAGCCTCACCGTGTGCAATGAGCAGATTTGCTTCGACGATGCCTCGGGTCCCCTTAAAATCCCTGATCAGGTGCTCTTGCTTCACTATTTGATTACGGCCCAGGGCGTCCCTGTTGGGGACGAGTGGATTACTTTCCGGGAAGTGCCGTCTGGGCCTTTTTATTATGCGGCCTTTATAAAACGGGCAATCACCCCGCTGGTAAAATGTTTCGGAGGAAGCCCCTCCCTTCTGGAAGAGGTTGCCCACACGATCGGCCAGGTGTTGCCATCGCCTGGGGACAAGGCCCTGAAGGTCTTAGCGCTTCCCCGTGTACCTGTGGTGCTCTCTTTATGGAAGGGGGATGAGGAGTTTCCGCCCGAAGCGAATCTCTATTTTGATCAATCGATTGTTTCCTACCTGCCCACAGAGGATATTGCTTACCTGGCAGGTGCGGTGGTGTACAAGGTAATCGGCATCGCGCGGAATATGGCGCTATGTGGACCAAATCTGTAAGATGGACACCCCCACCCTACGAGTTTTCTTGTTGGGTGAGGAGTGGGTTTCTGAAAAAGCCGTGATACCGAAGACTTGGCAGGATGTTTCAATTAAGCGCGATGAATATTATCACAGCTTTTGAGGGAAATTGTCTCCTCGCCCACAGAGGTCTCTAACACATCGTTTGGGGTCAATACATCTCAGGCACGACAGATGAAAATAACCATACTCGGCTCAGGGACCTGTGTGCCCTCACTGAAGCGGAGCAGTTGTTCGGTTCTGATTGAAATCGCCCAAAACCTGCTCCTGTTCGATTCCGGTGCAGGTACCATGAAACGACTCCTTGAAGCCGGGGTCACCATTGATAAGCTTTCCCACATCTTTTACAGCCATCTTCACCCAGATCATACAGGCGAGCTGGTCCCTTTCTTGTTTGCCTCAAAGTACCCCCAAACTTATCGGCCACGGAAACCATTTACCATTGTGGCGGCTAAGGGATTTACAGGTTTTTATGAAAAACTCAAACTGGCTTATGGGGAGTGGATCGAACTGGCACCCGGCCTTTTGAAGATTTTAGAGCTTGACACAAAGGACCGTGATCACCTCGACTGTGGCCTATTTGATGTGGACTCCCTTCCCATGGACCATACGGACATGAGCCTTGCCTACCGCATCACCACACCCGACGGAAGATCTGTTGTCTATTCAGGGGATACTGATCTCTGCGACAACCTGGTGACACTGGCAAAGGGGGTGGATGTGCTGATTTGCGAATCTGCCTTACCAGACGACATGAAGGTTCCCGGGCATCTTACACCATCGCTGGCAGGCAAGGTTGCGACCCAGGCAGGCGTGAAAAAGCTTGTGCTCACCCACTTTTACCCCGAATGCGATTCGGCCGATGTGGCCAAGCAGTGCCGAAAAACCTACCGCGGGCCCCTTGTGCTGGCAGAGGACCTTATGGAAATAGCGCTACCGTGAGGTCGTGATAAATTGACAAATTAGTAATCTGGCTATTCATCATGGAGTCCAGGTTTTTTTGCACAAATACTGATACATCTCCCGGATGGCATTATAAGGGCCGATACTGATACCCTATGGATTGGAAACAATATCTTTAATTTGTTCGGGTAAGATATTGATTTTAGAAAATATTTTTTCTTCAAGAAGCCGTGTTTCTCGCTGAACCTTTTCAAGGCGAGCTCGAAGACCAGATACTTTCTTGGCATACCTATTCAGCACGTCCCGAAACCGCTCCTCAATGTCCACCACCTCTTCGTGCTTGACCCGTTTATCAGCGTAGTTGACAACCTCTGCCTCGGTGACAGCATCCGGGTCAGAGGTTCCCGGATCGACACGGATATGCTGGCGTACGATATTGGCCACTGCAGGATAGCCCAAGGAGGTAAGTAGCTCCCCCCCGGTTTGAGCGTGGTCCTCCATGGTCTGAATGGACATGGTCTTTGTAATATCATGGAGCAAAGCCCCTGCCTCTATTAAGGCAAGGTCAAGGTGCTGGCCATGCTTGTTTAGTTCACGGGCAATGAGCAGGGCCACATCTGTCACCAGCTCGCTGTGCCGGACAATATGGGGCAACATCTTATATCGCTGGATCAACTCAAAACATTGTTCTCGGGTAGGTATCAATCGTGTCTTCACCAATACGATACATTTGTGTGTCTATCATACAGTTCGAATTGTAACAACATATCAAGCCAACAAATCCTATTTCTCTTCCAGAATCTCCCTTGTTTTTCCAGACAGCTCTTTGATGGTGAAGGGCTTCTGAATAAAACCGTTACAGCCTCGTGCCAAGATCCCGCTGGCTTCACCATTAATGCTAAAACCACTTGAAAGCAACACTTTTATGCCTGGATTGATCTCCTTCATGCGGTCATAGGTCTCACCACCACACCCATACGGCCTCTTTTCCGTCCTTGGCTATGAGTACCCAGTAGCCCATAGGCATAACCTCTAATGCCGTCAATCCCTGTCATCTTTTTGCCATTGACGTAAGGCACATAAGCTTTTTTCATGCTTTTCGATCAATCGAGTCAGAGACGCTTCAATTGTCTTAGCTGAGATGGGCTTTTGGATAAAATCATGGACGCCTATCTTGATAGCTTCCGCGGCAACCTCAATATTGGCGTAGGCTGTCATGAGAACCTTCATGGTGTCAGGGCGAGACTTTGTTACCAACTTAAGGAATTTCAGGCCATCCATTCCCGGAAGTCTGTAATCGCAGATAATAATGTCATATCTTTGCCTCTTGATTGCTTCCAAACCATCTTCGGCAGTCTCAAGCGCCAGCAAATGGCACCCTTTGCTTCGAAAGGATAACGTCATTGAGCCTCTTATCCACTCGTCATCGTCTACAAGCAGTATCTTTATGTCTTTTAGTTTGCTGAATAAGTCCATATTCTTACCCCCGCGTGTCGATTACGAAAATTATCTTGAATATCTAAACCAACCTGCTTTGACCGACCTGCCTCCCGGACGCGAAGCGCGGCCGTAAGACAAAACCCCTGCCCTGTGGGTGGGCTTCATTATCTCCAATAGCACGGGGTGTGCCAAGAAAAAGCTGATCTTGATAATAGCTATACATTCAGCAAGTTATCCTTGTCTGCTTTTGCAAATAAATTCTATTTTGGGACTAAGTTTGGGAACATTTCCGAATGGATTTGGTAAAATCACCAAAATAGAAAAGGACATTGCTAATGATGAGAATATCTACAGATGGTTAAAGGGGAGTGAAAAAGTAGGAGGAACGAAGTGAGCTATCTAATTTGCAGTTTTTTTCTGCGGTAGCGAAAATTGTAGTAGTTCATATTAACAAGCTGTGCGGCCTTGGTATCATTGCCCTTAGCTATTTTGAGAGCTTCTCTAAAATAATATTTGTCTAAAGATTCATGTAGGGCGGGAAGGTCCACCCCTGCCGAGGGAATAGGATGGAATGGCATTTCGGATTGCCGATTGCGGATTGTGGATCGGGAGTTGAAAGGGCTACTTTTACTCACCGGCTGTATCCCAAGGTCGTGGAGTGTTAGCTCTGGCTCCTTGCCAGTAAGAACCCCTCTTTCAACGAGGTTTCTTAATTCACGGACGTTCCCTTTCCAGTGATAATTCTTCAGGGCGTCTTCGGCCTGGGGAGAAAGACGGATAAAGGATTTACAGTACTTTTGATTAAACTCTACCAGAAAGTGCCTGGCAATAGGAATAATATCATCACGGCGTTCGTTTAGGGATGGAACCTCTACCTTAATAACTGCTATCCGGAAATAGAGGTCTCTTCTAAAAAGCTCTTCTTCTATCATGCCTTCCAAATCTTTATTGGTGGCAGAGACGACTCTGGTTCGGATGCTGAGCTTTTTAGACCCACCAACTTTGTAATATTCGCCATCTTCAAGGAAGCGAAGGAGCTTTGCCTGAGCCTCAATGCTCAGGTCACCCACCTCATCAAGAAACAGTGTTCCACCTGCGGCCTGTTCTATTAATCCCTTCTTGCCTGATGCAGCCGCTCCGCTAAAGGCTCCTTTCTCATATCCAAACAGCTCGCTTTCGATAAGCTCCTTTGGTATGGCAGCGCAGTTCAGGGTGACAAAAGGCCCCCTAAAATTCGGGCTCTTGTAATGGATCGCACTGGCTATCAACTCTTTGCCGGTGCCTGTCTCACCAAGAATAAGAACAGGGGTGTCCGGGCTTCTTGCCACATTGTCCACAAAGTCCATCACATCCTGGATAGCGTTGCTTTCTCCAATAAAGCACGGGAGGTTTTCCTTAAGATATTTTTCTTGTAGGCTCTGAACTTCTTTCCTCAACCTGATAGTTTCAAGGGCGTTCCGAATGCTTACCTCAAAGGCATTCATCTGAATGGGTTTTACCACATAATCGTAAGCCCCAAGCTTCATAGCGGAGATCACGGACTTTACATCCTCAAAAGCGGTTATCATGATAACGAGAATATCGGGGTATCGAGTCTTGATTTCTTTAAGGGCATCGATTCCACTCATACCAGGAAGTCCGATATCGAGCAACACCAGGTCGGGAGGATCCTTTTCTATGGTCTCAATTGCGGTTTCGGCTGTAGGAAATGCCTTTATCTGGTAATCCTTCCCCATACTAAGGATGACCCCTTTCCTGATGGCTTCTTCATCATCAACGACATATATGGAATATAAAATCATCTTGAGTTCGTCGTTTTTTCGATTGGAAGTTCAATCCTGAATTCAGCCCCGCCCCATTGACTCGTAAATACCCGCATAGTTCCATCGTGGTCTGTGATAATTCTATGACTGAGGCTGAGACCTATGCCTGACCCCTCGTTTTTGGTAGTAAAAAAAGGATCAAAGATCTTGTCTCTAAGTTCTAAAGGCACGCCTGGTCCTGAATCGGAAACCGTTATGAGAATACAGTTGTCTCCCTTAGATGTAGTTATCTCTATTTTCTTAGGTCCATTCATGTTTTTCAGGGCCTCAGCGGCATTGGTAATCAGATTTAAAATGACCTGTTCGATTAAATGGTGATCCGCATAGCACTGTGGCAAGTCCAGGGCCAATGCTTTTTCTAACTCAATCCCACTTTTTCGTAAGGTAACCGAAGAAAGGTTAATAGCGTCTTCGACAGCCTTGTTAATATCTTTCAACTCTAATTTAGGCGCAGTGGGCCTGGAAAAGTCCATCACCCTTTTAATAACAGCTTCTATCCTATTTGAAGCAGATTTAAGTTCTCCAATAATTTCCTTTACCTGATCCAGGGAGTCTTGACTGTCGTAAATCTTTTCCAGGGTGTCCAAATACATATTGATGCCGGAAAGCGGGTTTCTTATTTCATGAGCAATGCCAGCAGCAACCCGTCCCAATGCAGCCATCTTATCCTGTATCCTCAGTGCCACCTTGGCCCGCTTGTGTTCGCTAATCTCTAATCGTAGCTTTTCGTTGGCCGCCGCAAGATCAGCCGTGCGCTCTGCCACCCGCACCTCCAGTTCATCGTAAGCCTTCCGAAGTGCCTTCTCGCTCTCCCTCAAAGACCGATTTCGTTTTTCTAATTCTTGTTGTTGGTGATATAATCTTAAAAATACTTCAACTCTACTTCGCAGAATATACGAATCTACGGGTTTTGTGACATAGTCAACAGCTCCAATATCAAATCCCAGTTTTATAAAGTGATCCGATTTGTACACTGCCGTGACAAATATGATCGGGATATTCGCGCCCTTTTCTTGCGATTTTATGAGTTCAGCAGTTTCAAATCCACTCATCCCGGGCATTTTTACATCGAGTATTATCAAGCAAATATCGTGCTTTAAAAGCTGTCGAAGGCCCTCTTTTCCTGACTTTGCCGTAATAATTTTCCTGCCACGTCTCCTCAGAATTCGCGTATATGCGTGGAGATTGTTTTCGTCGTCATCAATAATAAGTATTGCTTCGAACGCATTTGTCTTCATTGTCTTCAACTTGCGGAGCTAAGTTCGGCCTATGGGCCGTTCTATAGGGATTCTGACAGTAAATGTTGTCCCTTCACCTTTCCTGGATTCAACCTGAATGTCACCTGAATAGGCATCCACCATCGTCTTGACGCTCGCCAGACCAAGACCTGTTCCCTTACCAATCGGCTTGGTGGTAAAGTCCGGAGAATATATCCTGGCAAGGTCTTCTTCTGCAATCCCCTCACCAGTGTCAGATATTCTGATAACCACAGCCTTGTCCTCCAGACGGGTCTCTACCGTCAGCCGTTTCTCTGGGGAATGCTCCATGGCATCAATGGCATTCTTTACAAGGTTATCTATAATCTGCTTGATTTGAATGGGGTTTCCTACAATGCACGGCAGGTTATCTGAGAGGTCAACATGCTTTTCTATCTGGTACTTGTAAATAGGATTTAGCCTGAAGAAATCGAGTTCTCTTTTAATAATCTCGTTTATGTCAATCTGTTCGCTCCTGTGGAGGGCCTTATTCCTTGCGTGAATCAGGATGCCCGAAATTATCTCTTTTAAACCAAAGGCGCTCGATTTGACAACGTGAAGACATTCTCTCAAGTCTTTCAAGTCTATGTTCTCATCGGACATTATCATATCGGCCAGCTCCAACCCACCATGGATGGCCTGAAGAGGGTTATTCAAGTTATGAACGATTTGTGAGGCGTACTTGCCAATCTCCGCCTCTCTCTCAACGGCTAAGAGCTGCTTGGTTCTTTCTTCTACCCTCTTTTCCAATAACCGGTTATGTTCCTCCAGTTTTTTAAGCAAGTTCCTTCTTTGCTGCTGCAAGTTGAACACGTCGATGGCTTTCCTCACAATCAGCTTTAGTTCAGTGTTATCCCAGGGCTTGAGAATGTAACGGTATATGCTCCCTTTGTTAATGGCATCAAGAATGGAATCCCGATCACCATGAGCTGACAATACCAGGCGAATAATCTCGGGATACTTTTGCTCGACCTGTATGAGCAATGCGAGGCCCCCCATCTCCGGCATGGATAGGTCAGTCACAACAATATGGATCCTCTCTCTCGCCAAGAGATCGAGTGCCTCTTGTCCGCTTTTGGCAAAAAACGACGTATACGGCTCGGTGCGTAGCGTCCTCTTCAGGGCGTTTAATGTCTCCTGATCATCATCGACAAAAAGTACGGTTCGCGTTTCCATCACAATGTCCTCGCGTCGTTGGTTAATTGCCGTTCCTCTTACGTAATTCGCAGCTATGTTGGCTCACTCCGTTGGGTTAGTCATTGGTAAGTGAGCTAAAGTGCCTAAAGTGAGCTAAAGTGCCTAAAATTATTTGTGTTTCAGTGGCTTCATTCTAAAAAATATCAACCTTGCAAATCTTCAAGTCCGTTTTTCAACTTCTTTGGCAAATGTTTATGATCTTAATCCTATCCTTAACTTTAGTTCACTTTAGGCATTTTAGTTCACTTTAGGCACTTGTTTTTATGAATGACCAATACCAACCTTCCCCCCGCAGTAAGGACAGGCCTTCCAGGTTGAAGCCAAGAATTTGCCACAGCTGGCACAAGAAGGGATAACCGTTCCCCCACAAAACGGGCAAAATTGAAATCGTTCCTCCAGTTGAACACCACAATGCGGGCATGGAATTTCCAGGGTGTTTTGTGGTCCGAGGACCCTCAGGACCTCCTCACAGGTCGTGATACCTGCTTTCACTTTGTTGATGGCATCCTCCAGGAGAGTCGTCATACCCGACCACCGTGCCGCCCTCAGAAGTTCTGTCTCATTAGCATCTCTGTGGATCATTTTCCTGAGTTCCTCATCAATCTGGAACACTTCGAAAATCCCTATTCTTTCTGCGTACCCGGTCTGGTTACAGTGCTGACACCCGGCCCCCTTTTGAGGCGTAAAATCGAGGCTTTTCTTGTGCAATTTTAGGGCGCGGAGCTGTTCTTCGGTCGGATCCTCGTCTACCTTGTTGCAATGCGGGCAGATACGCCGTACAAGCCGCTGGGCAATGATACCGGTCAAGGCTTCGCTGATCACATAAGGTTTGATCCCAAGATCCCTCAGGCGTGTAATCGAGGCTATGGCGCTGTTTGTGTGCAGGGTACTCAGCACTAAGTGCCCTGTCATGGCCGCATGAAGGGCCACTTCAGCGGTTTCAAAGTCCCTAATCTCCCCCAGCATAATCACATCCGGGTCCTGACGTAAGAGAGCCCGCAGGATAATGGGAAACCGAAGACCAATCTTTTCACGGACAAGTACCTGCTCCGCCAGGCCCATGTAATACTCTACCGGATCTTCAATGGTTGTATAATTCTTGATAGTAGTGGCCACTTGCCGCAAAAGCGAGTAGAGCGTGGTAGTCTTTCCGCTGCCGGTAGGCCCTGTGCTCAGAATAACCCCCTGGGGCCGTGAAACCAATCGCACAAGTTTTTCCATGTCCCTGTCTGAAAGGCCCAGCTCTGCAATATCCTTGATGGCCGCGTTCTTATCCAGTATCCTTAGTACTACCTTTTCCCCGGTAATCGTGGGAAGCGTGGAAATGCGCATGTCTACCATCTTAGAGGAAGTTTTTACGGTCACGCGGCCATCCTGAGGTCTGCGCCGTTCCGCTATATCCAGTTCACTTATGATCTTGATCCTGGAGACAATGGAGGCATGCATCGTAAGTGGGATGTGGATTTTATCGTGAAGGAGTCCGTCTATGCGATAACGCACCATAACATACTTGGCCTTGGGTTCAATGTGAACATCCGAGGCATTATAGCGTAAGGCTTCAGAGATAATAGCATTGACGATCCGGATGGCGGGCGGTTGATCCTTGGCGCGCAGCAACTCATCAATATCTGCTTCTTCATCCTCTTCGTCTAAGAGGATTTCTATAGTATCATAAGGGTCGGACATATCGACTTCAGATATTATTTCCTCAACGATATTGGACTCGCCATAAAGCTCCTGTAATTTGTCGATGATCTCTTTCTGGGTAGACAGAACAGGTTGAACCGGTAGCCCAACAATAAACTTCAGATCATCCACCTTCATAAAATCAGTGGGATCGGCCATAGCAACGATTAATCGGCCATCAGCACGTTTGAGGGGCACAAGTACATTTTTTTCACAGATTTCTTTGGGGATGAGTAATGCCAGCTCCTTTGGCACCGCAAATTCATTCGGATAGACCCGATTTATTCTAAGTTCTGATTGGATCGTCTTTATAATGGTTGCTTCATCCACAAGCCCCATGTCTATCAGGATCCTCGGCAAAATCTTATTCGTCTTGGCCTGCACCGCCAAAGCTTTATCCAGATCCTCCTTTTGGATCAGTTTTTCCCGGAGCAGGATACGTCCAAGTTGGCTCCGATTTATGTTGACAAAGCGACTCAGTTGCTTGATTTTCTTTTTTTGGGCCTCCCGCTGTTTTTTTAAGGCCTTATTTTCCTGGATCAAATCATATTGCTCAAGAGCAAGGCTAACCGTAAGACGCAAGTCAGCGTCGTTCCAGGGTTTTGTGATAAATTTGTAAACAGCCCCCTCATTGATGGCCCCCATGATCGCGTCCACGTCGGCATGCCCGGTGAGCATAATCCGGATGGTCTGGGGATACAGTTCCTTGACCTTGCGCAGCAGGTCTGCCCCGGTCATGCCCGGCATGCGGTGATCGGAGATCACGACGTGGACCGGCTCTTTTTCGAGAAGCTTCAGGGCCTCGACTCCGGAACTCGCAGTCAGTATGGTGTAATTTTCTTGCCTGAAAATGCGGCGCATGGCCTTTAATACATTTTCTTCGTCATCAACAAACAGAACCTTATAAGTAGTCTTTCCCTGCTCGGCCGCCTTATGCCCGTTCGGTTGTTCTGAATCCTTTTCCTTCCCAATGAAAAGAGACGCTAATCTGGACATGTTAACTCCTATTATTTGTTGGTAATAAGTGAACTAAAGTGCCCAAGGTTGTAATGTTTGGTCTCGTCTTGAGTTGCAAGTTACGTATTACGATTTAACCTGCAACAAACCCGCAAGCCACAACCCCAATCCAAAATCGCCAATCCCTATCCCACCGGTATTCGAATCGTAAATGTAGTTCCCTTGCCTACCTCGCTTTGAACATCAATGGTGCCTTCGTGTTTCTTGATAATGTTATAGGCAACATTGAGCCCCAAACCTGTCCCTTTTCCCACCTCTTTGGTGGTGAAAAATGGATCGAATATCTTGGAGAGGTTCTCTTTGGGGATGCCTGATCCCGTGTCACTGATCGTAATCTCCACTTTCCCATCTTCTAGTGCCCTTGTCGTAATGTTTATCTCACCCTGTTTTTCTATTGCCTGGGCTGCATTGACTAAAATATTCATGAAGACCTGATTCAGCTGCTGGGGATAACATTGCACCTGCGGTAGGTCTCCGTATTCCTTTGTGACCGTGGCCTTGTACTTGAGTTCGTTCCAGACAATGTTCAGCGTAGAGTTGAGGTTACGATTGATATCCACGTATTCAAGCTTTTGCTTGCCCGGATGGGCAAAATTCTTCAAGTCGATTACGATCCTTTTGATACGTTCAGCTCCCTCTTGGCACTCTTTGATCAAATTCGGGACATCATCCAGGATAAAATCGATGTCCATGTCCTTTTCCAGTGCAACAATACGGTCCAATGTCTCTAAAATCGCTGCTCGATCTTCTTCGGAACTCATGGCCCCCTTTTTTATCCCTGAAACGAGGAGCCTGTATTCCTGAATCAATGATCCGATGTCCTTCTCATAGCCTTCCAGGGTATTCAAGTTGCTGCTGATAAATCCCATGGGATTATTGATCTCATGGGCGACACCAGCAGCCAATTGCCCAATGGAAACCATTTTTTCCTGCTGCATTAACCGGGCCTGGGTCTCTTTTATTTTCTGGGTCTTCTTTTCCACCTCTATTTCAAGGCTTTCGGCCAGGCGCCGGTATTTTCGCTCTGATTTTTCCAGGAGAGCAGCCTTCTCCTTGAGCTGGTCATATGACTCTTTGACTACGTGCTCATGAAGCCCTGCTGTCAACTGATTCTTATAGTTACAGATTATAAGATGGTTTAGTACCTTCAGGAGAAAGCACCCGAGAGGGACAACCGGACATGATGAGCGATCTCCATCTTTCTCATATCGGAGAACCAGATAGCCTATAGTTTCAAGTTCGTGCGTAATGGGTAAAATAGTGATTCTGCTCTGTGCCGATCTGAATGTCTTAAGCGAATCCAGCCTTTCCCGGTGCAAGATCCTGCCAATAGTGGCCGCCTCTTCCGGAGACAGGGAGTCCTTGGGGTAGTATGGTGTGCCGTCCGGCAATAGCATCACGACGACAACGGGCGCAACCTTTTGTACCTCTGCCCACAGGTCGTCAAGCACCGAGGTTGAGAGGAGTTCGGTCAGGCCATATTCTCGGTCAAAATCCTTTGTCATTTCGCTCACTCCGTTCGCTGTCATTTGTCACTCGTCATTTGTCATTTGCAACTCGCAACTCGCAATGACCAGTGACCAATGACAAATGACAAATGACCCCTCACCTTGGAATCATGCTCAAGAAATTATTCTCCGTGACCAAATACTTTCCCTTCAATCTATAGATATTATTCAATTTTTGATAGATCTGTTTTAATACTATTTCAAAGGTCTCCTTCACACCACGGCCGTAAAGGGCCGAGCTGAACGTAATCGGAAGCCCTGTGGGCCGCCATCGATCTAACACCTCCTCCTCGCTAATGATATCCCTCAGGTCTCGCTTATTAAACTGTACCACCAGTGGGAGATTGTCAAAATCAAGGCCCACACGGCCTGCATTTTTTTCCAGGTTGTCAAAGCTCTCAAAATTGCTCATCGACTGGCTTATCTGGGAATCAGCTACAAATACCACCGCATCTGCCCGGGACAAAACCGCCTTTCGCGTGGCATCGTGCGCTACCTGGCCCGGAACCGTGAAAAGTTTTATCTTGATTCTAAAATCGCTTTCCGATGTTATCATCAATGGAAGGAAATCAAAAAAGAGGGTCCTGTCTCCCTTGGTCTCAAAGGTCATGAATTCACCGCACCTGGCCGGATTCAGAATGTCATGAAGTTGCATGAGATTGGTCGTCTTCCCGCTCAATGCAGGACCGTAGTAAACAACCTTGACCACCATTTTCTTTTCTTTCTCACTTAGTTCAGCCATGTCGGCCCACTCCGTTTGGTGTCATTGGTCACTGGTCATTTGTCATTAGTTGCGGATTGCGGGTTTGGCATAAGTTAAACTCGTAATAGGTGGCTCGCAACTCGAGACGAGAATAAACATTGCAACTCAAGACGCTTTAGCTCACTTTGTCCGCTTCTATTGAGTAATGACAAATGACTAATGACAAATGACAAAGGCCATGATAACCCCTTTACCTCGAAACTTTCCAGACAGAGGGGTAAAATAGATATCATAGACCCCATCTGACAGCCGGTAGTCCTGAAGTGTTTGGGGCATGTTGGTTTCGACTACATCGGCCATTTTCTTTTCCGCATCAGTTGAAAAGTAATCTACAAGTTCTTTTCCTATCTCAATGCTCTTGCCGTTGAATGATAACGCCTGGGCCCCTTGATTTATTAGGACAATACCCCCTTCAGCGCTGACACCGATGATGGGTATGGGCAGGTCCTCCAGCACAGCCCGTGAGAGCTCCAGGGCCTGGTTCTGAATCTCAAGCTCCTTTGTTCTTTCTTGAACCAGTGCCTCCAGGTTCTCATTCATTCTCTTTAACTCTTTGTTTTGGTGCAGAACCTTTTGGTGCAGCTCCTCATTGGCCTGGATAAGGTCATATTGTTTCAGGGCCTGTTTGATTTCCAATTTCAGATTTTGATCGTTCCACGGTTTTAGGAGGAATTTATAGATATGCCCTTTGTTTATTGACTCGGTAATGGCGTCCACGTCCGTGTACCCTGTAAGGACGACACGAATCGTATCAGGATACCGTTCTTTTACGACAGATAAAAACTCAGTGCCGCTCATCTCGGGCATCCGCTGATCGGATATGACTAAATGAACCTCGTTTTCTTCAAGAAGTTTAAGGCCCGCAGTGCCACTTGTAGCCGTCAAGAGACGGTAGCCCTCCTTTCGGAGCAATCGTTTTAAGGAGCTTAAGATATTCTCCTCGTCATCCACACAAAGGACTGTATGTTTGTAATCGTTCATCGCTCCTACTCCGTTCGATGTGATTTGTCACTTGTCAGTAGTCATTAGTTGCGGGTTACGGATTACCAATGACAAATGACCAGTGACCAATGACTATTCCCCTTCTTCAAGAAAAAAGTCGCAGGCTGACTCAATCTCGGTTGACACATTAGGAAACCAATCTGACACGGTTTCCAATTCGGCCGCCATGAGCTTTACGGCCTCGGGATGGGTGACAGAAAAGTCAGATTCGCTTTCCGGATCAATCTTGTAATTGTTTACAATGATGTCAGCAACATGAACAGATATTAATAAATTTAGATTGTAGGCAGTTTTTCTCACAGCATGATGATACCTCATAGCATCGATGAGACCAGCAGGGAGGTGCCATCTTTTGGCCAAATGCGCTCCGATTTGTGCGTGGTTGGCGGGCAACAACTTCTTTTCAGCCTCATAAAAGGATAGATCATCCTTGTGCATTGATTCCCATACCTGTCCGAAAAACTCCTTAAAATGCTGAGCTAGAACCACCTTCCCCACATCATGCAGGAGCCCTGCAACAAAACTCTCATCAGGGATGGCCAGGCGGGTTTTCTCGGCCAAGTACCTGCTTGTCACGGCCACCGCAACCGAATGTTTCCAGAAGTCTGTGACGTTAAAGCCTTCAAAGGCACCTTTTTCTGAAAAAGTATCTATAATCGAAACCGAAATAACCGCATTGCGAACGGTGTTGAAACCTAATATAGTCACAGCATGGGGAATGTTGTTAATTCTGGATTGGAATCCGTAAAAGGCCGAGTTGACCAGCCTTAAAATCTTGGAAACCATGGCCTGGTCCTTTTCTATTGTTTTGCTCAAGGTTTTGATGGAAGTGTCGTAGTCCTGGAGCATCTTGTTAACTTTGAGTGCTACAGTGGGCAGTGTCGGAATCTCCTGGATACGATCCAGTTTCCTGAAAAATGTCTGTGCGTCCATTGGTTACCCCTTTTGTTGCTGGTCCTTATTTCACTCTCCCCTCACGTAAATCACATCAGTGATCGGATCGTTCTTATGAAGCGCCGTTAGTTTTCTGATATAATCTCTTGTTAAGGTCGTATTATGGGGAAGTAAGAACCGCCCGCTGGAAGAATAGATCGACCTTGACAGAATCATACCTTCCTTCAAATCGTTGATTGATACCTCCTTTTCCCTCCCATAAGTTATCCCTCTTGTCTTGAGAAGGTTCAAAAAGACCTTGACAATATCCGGATCATACCGGGTAAAGCCGTGTTCCCTTAAATGGAGGATCGCGGCCTTTTGCAAGACTTCATCTTCAGGTAAATGATCCTGGGTTACCTTGCTCGCTTTTGTAACCTCTTTAAGCGATCTGTCCACATCAATCTTCAGGTTAACGATCTTGTCATAGGCATCTGCTACAGCGATAATCCTGGAGCCTAATGGTATCTCCTCCTCGGCCAGTTGATCCGGATACCCCTGGCCGTCATAGTGCTCGTGGTGACTCCTGATCAATAACCCAACATGGTCCAGCTTGTTGATAAACTGAACCGTTGCCTGACCCTCCTGCGGGTGGTTCCGAAACAATGTCCTGTCTTGCGAAGTCCATTTGTTCTCTTCATATTTCAAGAGTCTTTGAGGAAACCCGAGCTTCCCAATGTCATGCAAAAGAGCGGCGATTTCTATCTGGGTGACCTCGTCTTCGGGCAGGTCAAGAAGCTGGGCAATCTCGCGCGACATAACACTCACGCGCCTTCCGTGCCCTGCCAATGAAGGGGTGTGCATCTCGACAAGCGAGGCAAAGGCCCGGACCGTGTTATAGAGGCTCGATTCGAGTTCCTGGTTTAAACGGGACAGCTCTTTGTTCTTTTCAACAATTTCCCTGGAGCGCTCTGCCACCTTGTTTTCAAGGTTCTTGTTTAGCTCACCGAGTTCTTTGTTCTGCTTTTTTGTGAGGGCAAGCAGCCGGCGGTTTTCCACGACCAGCTCATATTGCTCAAGGCACTGTCGGACTTGAAGCAAAAGATCCTCCTCATTCCATGGCTTGGGAAAATACCTGTGGATCTCTCCCCTGTTTACAGCATCCACAATGGCATCGATGTCAGAATAAGCGGTCAAAAGGATTCGTACAGCCCAGGGAAAGATTTTTTTCGTCTTTTCAAGGAACTGCACACCTGTCATCTCCGGCATTCGCTGATCAGAAATAATAAGGGAAAACGGCTTTTGGGCCTCTTTGAGCATCTTCAGACCTTCCTGCCCGCTCGATGCGGTATAGATCTCATAAGCCTCTTGGCGAAATAGCCGCTGGAGCGATTTTGTGATCGACTCCTCGTCGTCTACGAGCAGCAGAGTATGTTTGTATTTTAGCGCCATATCAGACCCCCGGTCATTCGTCGTTAGTCATCAGGTCATTGAGTCAATCAATTACCAATGCCTAATCCACCGGTATCCGAATCGTAAATGTGGTCCCCGCGCCAACAGTACTTTCCACGTCGATAGTTCCCTTGTGCTTCTTAACGATCTGATAAGTAACGTTAAGGCCCAAACCCGTCCCCTTTCCCTCCTCTTTGGTGGTAAAAAAAGGGTCGAATATCTTAGAGAGATTTTCTTTGGGGATCCCCACCCCAGTGTCACTTATTTTAATCTCCACATAGCCATCATTGGCCTGGGTTACAATCCGGATCTCCCCCTTATTTTCTATGGCCTGGGCAGCATTGACCAAAAGGTTCATGAAAACCTGATTGAGTTGCTGGGGATAACATTGCACCTCTGGCAGGTCCCCGTATTCTTTTGTGACTGTGGCCTTGTATTTGAGTTCATTCCAAACAATGTTAAGGGTTGAATCCAGGCATTTGTTAATATCCGCATATTTTAGCTTACCCTCGCCGGGATGAGCAAAATCCTTCAAGTCGATGACGATTTTCTTGATCTGTTCAGTGCCCTCCCGGCACTCTTTGATCAGGTTCGGGGTATCATCCAGGAGAAACTCGATGTCGATTTCCTTTTCAAGGGCAGCGATCCGCTCCAGTTTCTCTGAAATGGCGGCTCGACCTTCTTCGGTCGCCACAGCCTTGTTCAATTCCGAAATCAAGGACCTGTATTCTGCGATCAACGCACTGATATCCTTCTCATAGCTCGCCAAGCTATGTAAATTGCTGCTAATGAATCCAGTAGGATTATTGATCTCGTGGGCCACACCTGCGGCCAATTGGCCGATGGAGGCCAACTTTTCAGACTGTAACACTTGAGCCTGCGTCTCTTTTAGTCTCTGCAACATTTGTTCCAATTCGTCATGTGATTTTTGCAGCGCCTCCTCGGCTTGCTTACGTTCGCTAATATCGCGGAAGGATTCAATAACACCTATTATTTCACCCCCCTTTTTTAAAGGGGTAGCAACAAATTGAACAGGTATCTTTCGACCATCTCTTGTTTCCTTGATGACTTCGGATACAATCCGTTCTTCGCCCATCAGGACACGCCTGAGAGTGCACATTTCTGTGTGACAAACCTCATGGTGGAAGTGTTCATAACATTTCTGCCCCACAGATTCTCCACTGGCAATGCCTGTGAGCTTTTCCATCTCTACATTAGACTGGAAGATGTTAAAATCTTTGTCGATCACACGCATACCATCTCCTGACCCATGCAAGATGGCAGACGTCAGTTCCCGGGCACCTACCAGATTGTCAACCATCTCATTAAACTGGCAGGCCAGTTCGCCGATTTCATCGTGTGTTTCTACTTTTGCCCTTGCAGTAAAATCACCGCTTGTTATCTTTCGGGTGGTGGCAACCAGATGCCCTACCGGGCCGGTGATGCTTTGGATCACATAATAGTTGAGAAGGCTTCCTGCCAAAACAGCCACGATGCCCAATATGGTCATTAAAATCATAATGTGCTGATAGAGTGTATGAATTTGCTCTATTGCTGCATCTGATATTTCCGACAATAACATTACCTCTTCTGCCAGGACATCGGTCACTTTGTCCACGATCGCATCCATCTCTTCCATGTAAGATCCAGCCTTGGGGTTACCAAACGGGTTTTTGAGGCCCAGAACCTTTCCTGCTGCGATTTCATACTGTGAGAACACTTCTTCTAAAGCCAAAAGCCTTTTTTCTGTTTCTCTCAGTTGTTGACAAAGGCGGGGGGTAGCCTTGAGTCTTGTGTCCATAATCAAGCCTTTTAGGTTGGCATTTTCAATCATTAGTTTTTCAAAAACCTTTGCAAACCTCTTCTTTTCGTCCTCTGTTCTCCGTATGAGATAGTCATGCGGCCCCATCAGGCTTTTTTCAAAACAAAGCGCCATCTTTTGGAATTGTCTTTCAATAATAAAAATAGACTTCGCCTCATACATGACAATGTGAATTCGATGCAAGGCATACACTGTTGCTGCTATAGAACAGCCCATCAACAACAATAATGTTACCGCAAAGATGGTTATTTTACCTCTCAAAGTTAAGTTTCCCACGTTTTTTTCTCCTGAAATTCGGCACCAATTCATTTTGATGGCTATTTTGGTAACTGATCCTTAATACATCTCTGGTCAACAGGAACGGTGATTGTAAAAGTTACGACCCGTTGAAGGCTCTTCCTTTGCCTATTGCCAGTAAACACCAAACAATCCCTCCAGTTCATCCAGCCCATCTTCAATGGCATAAGGGATCTCTTTGGCAAACATGTCGAGACAAATAACTGCATTGTTGAGTGCATCTTTGCGAACCACCCCCCGGAGACGTTCGGTCATACCACGATTGACCATTTGAATCCCCTTATAAAAATCTGCCAATTCAATCAGGTCTAGATCCGCTTGCTTCCCCTGTTTTCTCAGAAAGTATTGGCCTAACAAATAAGCACTGGCGGAACGAAATACGGTCTCTTCAACTGTGGCAAAGGGAAGATGAAAGCGGACCATGGGTTTTAATTTTTCCATGGAAGGGCAACCGCTGGCAGCCATGTAAATGCCCAAGAGAGAACCGAGCGCCTTCTGGACAGTTGTCTTTTTACCATAGACCCTTTCCTCGGTTACCACCAAAACCTTAACCTTATTGTAGGAGGTATAAGCCTTGAAAGAATCGGCCACTTTACTGATATTGACGGCTATGGGGCAATATTGGACCTTATTTTCCTCAAGCTGACAGTGTTGACACCGACAATTTGCCAGTTTTGTCCACTCCGGCTTTGCCTGATCATCAGGGGAAATCACATTCAAGCTCTCAGCATGCAATTTAACTGTAAACACCTTCTGGATACCGCCTTCAAATATAAAGCGGTAACTAATTTTCATCTATCCCTCTCAACAGGAATTCTGATGATAAATGTAGTCCTTATGCCCACTGTACTCTTCACATCAATCCTTCTTTTATGCTTTTAATGATATTGCAGGTGACATTCAGTCCCAGGCCTGTGCCCTTGCCCACACCCTTAATCGTAAAAAATGGGTAGAATATCTTAGAGAAATGTTCTTTTGGAATTCCCATTCCCGTGTCACTTATTAATCTCCACATAGCCATCAATGGCCTGGGCAGCATTGAGCGGCGATACGGTCCAACTTATCTGAAATGGCGGCTCGACCTTCTTCTGCAGCCATAGTCTCCTTTATCCCTGAAACAAGATTGAAGCTCCCTGAAGTCCGTCTGAGGCGGACAGGGAATGCGCTCGCTTTTGCAGTTCAGAAAGGAGAAAAGGCCAAAAAATTCTTTACTGACAATTCCAATAGCGAATACGCTACCATCCCTCCCTGTGAGCAGGAATCATGCCAGAATAGCGCATAGAAATATTTGTCAATTATATTGCAGATACTTACGCCTATCTATTGAGGCATCTATATGTGCGGTATGACCAAATTTGACTCTGAGCTTGCCAACGTGTCAAACTTTTGACCTATGACAAGGTAACTTCAGGCATTGTTTAGCGGCTCGTACCCCTAGTGCGTCGGAAGGATCGAACCAGGCTGGATAGCAAATGGAAACGGCTAAGCGGGAGTGAAGTCTCCCCGCCCTTCCGGGCGGGGGTTCTGCCTGACGGCAGTGCTTCGCGTCCGGGGAGCAGGCCGGTCAAATCCAGAACATTGCTGTTGGTTCCTATGCTCGAAAATTGCAGGCTTTTTGCCAAGATCAATATCTTCTAAAATGTAATGATATCAATAGTATATCTAAAACTCCATGCGTGGATGGGTAATGGGCAGTTTCCAAAAAATTGCAAAACCCCGCGCTCTTTACGAGAAATGGGGTTTCAGTATTCAGCTCATGCCATCCTCTTATTTATGGTTAAAAACATTCAGTGCCAAATTTTAAGGGAAGGCGACCAGTAAACCGCGTTTTTACCAAGGATTCCAATGGATAATATGCTGCTCTGGCAAACACCTTCCTCTTGACTCTAAATGGGATTGTTTTGGTATAAACTAAATTAACTTTGTCCTCTGCTATTTGTGCCCCTCGTATTCTTCATTAAACCTTTGAAAAAACATCTCCATGAATGCATGACGCTCCTGGGCCATATGCTTCCCCTCTCCTGTGAGCATACGGTCCTTGATCTTGGAAAGCTTTAACTTGAATTCTCGATATCCTGTATCCTCCTCGGTGTAGGCCTCTGTCTCCTCGACATTGATATAAGGATTGTGAAGCTTGGCCCCCACCTCGCCTGCAAACAGAAAAGCCCTGCCGATGCCCACGGCACCAATGGCATCCAGTTTGTCGGCATCAAAAAGCACCTTGGCCTCCAGGGTCTCTGGTTGGCGGTTTCCACGAAACCTGTGAGATCGAATGCAGTGGATGATATTGGCCTTTTGCTTATCGGAAATGGGGTATTTCTCCAGGAGGCCACAGGCTATTTCTGCCCCTCTTTCTGCATGGCAAACCGTACCCTTTGACTCATCTTCATAAGATCTGCCCACATCATGAAGGTAAGCGGCAATCTCCAATACCTCCAAGTCGGCCCCTTCAACTCGGCCGATATGCATGCACAGGTTGTACACCCGCTGGGTATGCTCCCAGTCGTGGCTCCCACGGGCGCTGGAAAAATGTTTGACGGCAAAGGCCTTGATGTCCTCTATGGTGGCCATCATAAAGATTTCTGATATCATGTTTGTTCGTCCCTTTCCACCTGAAACAGAGTCTCCTGTCCCAAGCAGGGGCATTGAGGGCAGATAGACCTTCTCACGAGATTTTACAACACAAAGAATCTTGTACCCGCATACATGGACCCAGGCCTTTACATACGAGCGGACAAGGTGATACTGTGTAATGTCAGTTTCACCGTGGGCAGAGTCCTATTTAGCATCATCGAAACCAACTTGTAGTCAAATGGGAGGTTAACAGATGGATCTCAAGGTATTCTTCACCACCTTTGGGATGATCTTTCTGGCCGAACTGGGAGACAAGACGCAACTCGCTACCCTTTGTTTTGCTGCTGAAAGCAAGTCACGGCTTTCTGTTTTCTTCGGTTCAGCGGGTGCCTTGGTCCTCACCTCATTGCTGGCCGTCGTACTTGGAGCTGGGTTGGGCAGGCTCATCCCGGCCCATTATATTAAGATAGGGGCTGGAGTGCTCTTCGTTTTGCTGGGGGCGTGGATGATATTTTTCCCTGGAGGGAAATAGAATGAAGCACGACAGGACGTTTAAGCTTTGGGTCATCAATGCCGTTCCTTTGTCCTTTTCAGTTTGTTGAGCTTCACCGGTGTGATCCATTGGCTCATCCTGCCTAAAGGGTACGGCACCAGAAGCGGTTTCCTGATTTCCTTGAGACATTCTTTGGTCGAAGTCTATGAATGGACAAGCCTGCTGTTTATGATTATTATTGTGATACATATTATGCTACATTGGAGCTACATAAAGACCCATTTGAAAAAATACGGTTTTATAAAGTGATATGTCTGGACAACGGCAGAAAATCTTCAGGTTTATTTACTGGTCCGGCCTTGTTTTCTGCCTGGTTGCATTGTGTTCGGGGGTTGGGTGTTCGAATGGTATTTTAAGAACCAAGTCGGATCTTAGAAAGGGATGGGTTTGTGATAAAGAGGCGGATGAGGCCATGCAACGGCAAGATCATGAGACGGGTATCTTACTGCACGAACGATTTCTGGCAAAAGAACCTACAAACGGGCTTGCTTGGTACCACCTTGGGTATGCTTACGGCCAGACAGGGGACCACCTGAAGGAAGTGTTGCATTATGAAAAGGCCATTGCCCTCGGGTTTAAGGGAGACCATGTCTTTTTCAACCTCGGCATGGCATATGGGGAGTTGAATCAGATAGAAAAGGCTTGTGATGCCTTCAAAAAGGCCATTGCCCTCAATCCCGACAATGCTGATAACCATTTTGGGCTGGCCATGGCCTATCAAAGAAGCAGTATCGACAAACTGGCAGAGGAAGCGTTCCTGAAGGCCATCGAGATCGATCCTGGGCACGTCGGCGCCCGATTGTACCTGAGTATGCTCTACACGGATATGGGTGACCTACAGAGAGCCCGAAAGCACCTTCATAAAATCCTGGAAATCGACCCGACTCACACGGCAGCACGCATGTTTCTGGAAAAAATTGAACAGGAATGATAGTGTAAACTCATGAAAAAAAACATTCTGCTATCTGTTGTCGTCTGGCTGATCGTCGGATGCGCTGCAACAACGCCCAGGAAGCCGGGTCTTCAAATCAGCACAGATGCGGTCGAAATTGATGAGAAGGCCGTAGATCGGTTAATAGGTCACATAGCGATGCCACCGGTCCCCCCACAAAAAAAAATCTCTAAACCCCTACAGACCCTCCTGACGTTCCTGGCCCTAACCCCACCGGCCAAACTGGTCGAGACAAGAGCACATGCACAAGCCGAATGGCGCCTGGACAAAATCTTTCTCCTTGATGACTGTGTGGCCGTGCAGTTTTCAGAAGGCCACTATATGGAAACCGTTTTTTTTGTAAGAAACCGAGGGGGCTGGCGCATTACAAGCAGGATTCGGCCCGAAGACCACGAATATTAAGTGTCCATTCCAAGATCCCGTGAGGGTAGTCCCTGAAAAAAGGGGCATCAGCCATTCTTGCGGGCAAATTCGGCCATAAAATCGACCAAGGCCTGAACCGCCTCCAGCGTCGTGGCATTATAGATGGAGGCCCGGCACCCGCCCACCGAACGGTGCCCCTTGAGTCCACCTAGGCCATTCTCAAGGGCCTCCCGAACAAATTGTTTTTCCAGGTCCTCGTTGGGCAGACGAAAGGTCACATTCATCAAAGACCGACTCTCCTTTTCCGCGGTGCCCCTGTAAAACCCGGACTCATCAATGGCCCGATAAAGAAGAGCTGCTTTTACCCGGTTGATTTCTTCAATTTTTTCAAGTCCGCCGATGGTCTCCTCCAGCCATTTCAGCACCAGTTGAATCGTGTAAATGGCAAAACAGGGGGGGGTGTTGAACATCGATTTGTGATCGACGAAGGTGGTATACTTGAGCATTGTGGGAAGGTGTTGAGGCACACGCTCTAACATGTCCTCGCGAATAATGACCAAGGTGGCGCCCGCCGGACCCAGGTTTTTTTGCGCCCCCGCATAGATCAAGCCAAAAGGAGAAACGTCAATAGGTCGGCTCATGATATCAGAAGACATGTCGCTGATAAGGGGAACCCCGCCTGTGTCAGGAAAAGATGCCCACTGCGTACCCTTGATCGTATTGTTGGAGGTGAGGTGGACATAGGCAGCATTCGGGCTGAAGGGGATAGCCTTAGGAATATAGGAAAAATTCTTATCCTCAGACGAGGCAACCACCTTGACCGCTTTTCCCTGACTCCTGGCCTCTTTTATAGCCTTGGTGGCCCAGGTGCCGGTGTTTACATAATCGGCTGACTGACCATCAGGCAGCAGGTTCATGGGTATCATGCAAAACTGCAAGCTTGCCCCACCCTGCAGGAAGAGCACATGATAACTTTCATTCAACTTGAGGAGTCTTTTAACCCGGGCAGTAGCGTCGTCAATGACTTCATCAAACCATTTAGATCGATGGCTTATTTCCGCGATGGACATACCCGAGCCCTTAAAGTTCAGCAATTCTGCCTGAATTTCCTCTAAAACTGGTAAGGGGAGGACTGCAGGCCCCGCATTAAAGTTAAAGATTCTCCCTTTCATTTTCACCTCCCGGGTTTTGCGGCGAAGCTATAGGGAAAAGGTCCCGTGTGTCAAGTAGAAAACCAGTGACTTGGCGAAGAGTTTCTTGACAAGCCGTCCGTTTTGAAAGTAAGAATGCTTATTAAAGCTCCCTGCAGCAAGTCCCGTTGAATCATGTGCTCTGGTTATAAGCGACTAATCTCAAGTTCCTTAATCAGGTTGTATCATCATATTGATTCCAAAGTAACGATTCTACGGGGCAGGCTGCAGGGAATGCACTCGGTTTTGCGGTTCAAAACACTCAAAAATCACATTAAGGAGAGGCAAAATTGAAGGTTCTGGTAAGTGACAAACTGGCAGATGTCGGCATTAAGATGTTCAGAAAAGCCGATGGCATTGACGTCGATGTAAAAGTCGGTCTTCCGCCAAACAAACTGAAGGCCATCATAAAAGACTATGACGCATTGGTTATTAGGAGTGCCACGAAGGTGACCGAGGACCTCCTCAAAGCGGCCACCCGGCTCAAGGTGATAGGAAGGGCCGGAATTGGACTCGACAACGTGGACATCGCAGCAGCCAGTAAACGAGGGGTGGTCGTCATGAACACCCCTGGTGGAAATATCGTGACCACAGCCGAACATACCATCTCCATGATGCTCGCCCTTTCCCGGAATATTCCTCAGGGTACTGCATCTTTGAAGGCTGGTCGGTGGGAGAAGAAAAATCTCCAGGGTAGGGAGCTCTTTAACAAAACCCTGGGGGTTATTGGCTACGGGCGTATCGGCAGTATTGTGGCGGACCGGGCTCGCGGACTCAAGATGGAGGTCATTGTACATGACCCGTATGCGACCAAGGAACTGGTGGAGCAGGGGGGCTTTGAGCTGGTTTCCTTAAAGGAACTCTACAAACGCTCTGATTATATTACAGTTCATGTTCCTAAGACAAAAGATACCACAGGCCTTATTAACAAAAAGGCCTTTGACCAGATGAAGCCAGGCGTGATGATCATCAACTGTGCCCGCGGTGGCATTGTGAATGAAAAAGACCTCGTCGAGGCCCTCAAGTCGGGAAAAGTGGCTGGTGCAGCCTTGGATGTATTTGAAACCGAGCCTCCAGGTCCTTCACCGCTCTTTGAATTTGATAATGTGATTGCGACTCCCCACCTGGGGGCTTCCACGGCCGAGGCCCAGACCAATGTGGCGGTCTCCGTGGCAACACAGATCATCGACTACCTTCAAACCGGTACAATCGTCAATGCGGTCAATGTGCCATCGGTAACCGGCGAGTTATTGGTTAAGCTCCAGCCATACATCACCTTGGCTGACCGTTTGGGTTGCCTTCAGGCCCAGTTGGCCAAAGGGGCTGTGAAGGCAGTCACAATGGAATATTTGGGGGATTTTTCAGGCCTTGACATGGCCCCTGTGACCATTGCCGCACTGAAGGGGCTACTCACGCCTGCCCTCAGAGACGAAGTCAATTTTGTCAATGCCCCTATCATTGCCAAGGAAAGGGGGATTCAGGTAACCGAGTCGCGTCGTATGGAAGCGGAAGATTTTACCAATCTTATTACGATGCGTGTTAAAGCCTCTAAGGGTTCCTCCACAGTTTCAGGAACCATATTTGGCAAGCATGAACTCAGGATTGTGCGGGTGAACACCTTCAGGTTGGAGGTTATCCCCGAAGGGCATCTCCTTCTCATCAACAATATGGACAAGCCAGGTGCCATTGGAAGCATCGGGACCGTGCTGGGACGACACAATGTGAATATCGCCCGAATGCATGTTGGTCAGGAAAAGGATGGAGGTCGCAACGTGATCTTCCTGGTTACTGATACCCCGACACCTAACCAGGCTCTGAAAGAACTGAGAGCACTCCCTTTAGTCAAATCAGTGACCCCTCTGGAGCTGTAAAAAACGATGCCAAGTTCGTTCGTGTCCATCCATTAATTTGTAAAAAAGGCTGGCACTAAATAAGTTTTCAACGCATACATGAGGAATCTCGATGAGCAAGGCCTAGGCTATGGGCATTGGGCGATCGGCAACAAGAAACAGAAACTTGCCCTTGGCCTCTGGCCCCCTGCTTTTCGTCTCGACAGCGGACGCCGCAGGCAAAAACTCGCAGAGAACACCACTGCTCACAGTCCAGCACCTTGACAAGGGTATGTAAAATATTTATAAATATATAATTTCGGTAAAGTTGTTCCAGTACAAAACGGCAAAGCTCATATAAGGGAGGAGGCACCCATGGCCGAGGAGGAAAAGGGATTCGTCATAAAGGATAAACGAACATTTTCCCCGGAAACAGGAGAACCCAGGACTGAGGAACCCCAGGAAGTCCAAGAGGAAAAAGGGGCAAGCCAGGAGGCACCAAGGGGTGAGGCCAAATCAGCAGGTGAAGAGACCCAGCTTCCAGAGGTGAATTTTTCCACTTTTATCTTTTCTCTCAGTTCATCAGCCCTTCTTCATTTTGGTGAGATACCAGACCCTTCAACCGGCACAAAGAAGAAAAATCTTGCCATGGCCAAACATACCATTGATATCCTCGGAATGCTGGAAGAAAAGACAAGGGGAAACCTGACCTCTGATGAGGAACAGCTTTTCAAAAACATCCTGTATGATCTGAGAATGCGCTATGTAAAAGAGACGGGATAAGATAAATGGATGGGAGCATGTATTGTGCCTTATATATAAGGAGGAATAGGGATGAATTTAAATAAACCCGATAAGAAAGGTGCCTGGCGCCTTCCCATTGTGGCTGCGGTGCTGGTCTCCATACTGGTAGGTGTGTTCCTGGCCGCGGGTTTCAACATCACCCAAGACACCTCGGCCTCACATCCATCTTCAACTGTCATGATTCCGGCCAATTTTACGGATGTGGCCATGGCGGTGAGTCCGGCCATCGTAAATATTCGGACTGAAAAGATCATTAAGGGGGGCGGGCCGGTTTTTAGACATTTTCAAAGCCCTTTTGGGAAGGAAGATCCTTTTTTTGATTTTTTTGAAAAATTCTTTGGAGATACCCCGCGCCGTGATTTTAAACAGCGAAGCCTTGGTTCGGGATTTTTCATTGATAAAGAAGGCTATATCGTGACCAACAATCATGTGATCGAGAATGCCGATAAGATCAAGGTGAAATTGAAGAACGGTAAGGAGTATGACGCCAAGATTGTTGGGCGAGACGCCAAGACCGACATTGCTTTAATCAAGATAGACTCTTGGCGAGACTTTCCGGCGATAAAGATGGGCGACTCGGATGCCCTGAAAGTGGGGGAGTGGGTTGTGGCCATCGGAAGCCCCTTTGGGCTGGAAAACACAGTCACGGCCGGTATTGTGAGCGCCAAGGGTCGCGTCATCGGTTCTGGACCGTACGATGATTTTATCCAGACCGATGCCTCCATTAATCCTGGAAACAGTGGTGGGCCACTTATCAACTTGAAAGGAGAGGTCATAGGCATAAACACCGCCATTGTTTCCAGAAGTGGCGGGAACGTGGGGATCGGTTTTGCCATCCCTATCAACCTGGCCCGTGGGATCATTGAGCAACTCAAGACCTCGGGGACAGTCACGCGAGGCTGGCTTGGTGTTAGCATCCAGGACCTCACACCAGAACTTGCCGAGTATTATGGTGTAAAGGATGGCAAGGGAGCATTGGTAGGGGAAACTTTTAAGGGAGACCCCGCAGACAAGGCTGGAATCAAGCCGAAGGATGTGATCATTGAGGTGGATGGCGACAAGATTCAGGACAGTCGCGACCTGTCCCGAAAGATTGCAGAGGTTCCAGTAGGGAAAAAAATCACCATTAAGGTACTGAGGAATGGAAAGAAACACACCTTTCGGGTAGCGATTGCCAAACGCACGGAAGACAAAGAAGGCCTTGCCATGAAAAAGCCGATGGAAGAAGCCGATTTGGGCATGACGGTTTCTCCGCTAACCAGAGAACTTGCTATGCGATTCAATATATCAGAAGCCGAAGGCGTTGTGGTTGTCAGTGTAGAGGATGGTGGGCCCGCAGACAAGGCCGATGTCCAAGAAGGGGATCTCATCCTCGAGATAAACCACAAGCCTATCAAGACCCTTAAAGATTATCAGTCACAAATACAAGAAGTAAAAAAGGGCGAGACTGTTTCCCTCCTCGTGAAGAGAAAAAGAGGTTTTTTGGCTCTTAACATAACAAAGTAGGTTTAGCCGGTTTGGCCTGTTTGGAGTCGTTACCGGTTATTCGTTATGTGCTTTCCGTTCTCCCATTTCCGATTCACGATTTTGCAGTTAACCGGCTAGACCGGCTAAACGGGCAAAACCGGCTAAACCGATGAATAGACTTGTCATACCATCACCCGCCAAGATTAACCTCTTTTTAAAGGTCGTTGGGAAACGGCCAAACGGATACCATGAAATCATAACCCTGCTTTCTCGGGTTGGTCTGTTTGATACTGTTGTGCTGACCTTTGATCAACCCTCCATAAGCGTTGATTGCTCTCACCCCAGGGTACCGCAAGACAGCACCAATTTGGCACATCGGGCGGCTTCACTTTTTTTTGAGGCCCTGTCCAAACACGATGGCATCGCTATCTTCATTGATAAGGTCATCCCTGTAGCTGCAGGCCTTGGCGGTGGCAGCAGCAATGCTGCGGCCGTGCTGATGGGATTGAACCAGCATTATGGGCTTCCTTTTACCAAGCGTGAACTTATGGATATTGGGGTTAAGGTTGGGGCTGATGTCCCCTTTTTCCTGTTTGGGCATGCGGCAGTTGCCCGGGGGATTGGAGATGATCTGGAAGCGTATGAAGATCTGCCGCCGCTATCTGTCGTTCTGGTCTGCCCAAAATTTGAGGTATCTACGGCCTGGGTTTACAAAAACTTAAATTTACGATTGACAAATTGTGAAAAAAATTTTAGAAATCACAAGTTTGAAGAGGGTTTCTCCAAGGTCAAGGACCTTTTGTGTAATGATTTAGAGCAAGTAACCATCAGAAAGTTTCCAGAAATAAAGACCATCAAGAAGGCCCTCCTCAATCTCGGTGCTGAAAGTGCTCTTATGTCCGGGAGCGGGCCAAGTGTGTTTGGTCTGTTCAGGGATACCCAGCAGGCCAAAAAGGCGATTCAAGCCATAAGACATCAAGGAAGATGGAACGCATTTCTGGCAGCGTTGTTGCTTCCTTGATGAGCGGTGCTGGGGTGTCGTCAAGCGGTAAGACACAGGATTTTGGATCCTGCATTCGGAGGTTCGAATCCTCCCACCCCAGCCAGGTGAGCTATTTGTCTTACTTCCGCTGGGTAATGGTAAATCAATGGTATTATTATTTCAGACATATCTGTCCGAAAACTCCCGCCAATCATACACGGTGACTTATGCATAGCCTTATCCTGTTTGCTGGAAATTCTAACCCCGAATTAGCTCAGGGTATTTGCCGTCACATTGGTATTAGATTAGGTGAGGCACAGGTGAAGGCCTTTAGCGACGGTGAGATTCGGGTCGAGATCGGTGAAAACGTGCGGGGAAAGGACGTGTTCGTATTGCAGTCTACATGTGCACCCGTGAACGACCACTTGGTCGAACTGCTTTTGATGATAGATGCCTTCAAACGCTCATCAGCGCAACGGGTCACGGCCGTAGTCCCTTATTACGGGTATGCGCGTCAGGACAAGAAGGTTGCCCCACGCGTGCCGATTAGCGCTAAATTGGTGGCAGACCTGATTACAGTGGCTGGCGCCAATCGCGTGATCACGATGGACCTGCATGCAGGCCAAATACAGGGTTTTTTCAATATTCCAGTGGACAACCTTTTTGCAGCTCCAGTCCTTCTACAATATATCCAAGAAAATTTTAAGAACGATACGGTCATTGTCTCTCCGGACGCCGGGGGCGTAGAAAGAGCTCGGGCCTTTGCCAAGCGCCTTAATACCCTGCTGGCGATTATCGATAAACGACGTGATGCGCCCAACAAGGCTGAAGCGATGAATGTTGTCGGTAACGTTAAGGGAAAGATTGCGGTGATCTTAGATGACATGGTGGACACGGCCGGAACTTTGACTCAGGCCGCTCTGGCCTTGAAAGAACGTGGGGCTTCGGAGGTTCATGCTTGCTGTGCTCATCCGGTCCTCTCAGGTCCAGCGATAAAGCGTATCACGGAGTCGGAAATTCAAACCCTTGTGGTTACAAATACCATCCCTCTGGGTGAAAACGCCAAGGGATGTGACAAGATCCGTGTATTGTCTGTCTCCAAGCTTTTGGCAGAGGCGATTCACCGCTGCCACACAGGCAGTTCGGTCAGCTCCCTGTTTGTGTAGCCGCGCAAACGCGGATTTAATCACGAACAATCACTAACGAGTGAAGGAGGAAACTTTTGGAAATATTTGATCTCAAAGCCTTTCACCGAAATACCTTCGGTAAGAACTCGGCACGGGCACTCAGACGGCAAGGCCTGATCCCAGCCGTGCTCTATGGCCCCCAAAGGGAGTCCATGCCCCTAACCGTCTCTCCGTTTGAACTGGACAAGGTTTACAAGGAGAGCGGAACTGAACGGGTGATTCTAAACCTTATCATTAAAAACGGTGGCACCCAGGACGTTACCGCGATGGTAAAAGAACTTCAGACCTCTCCCGTGACCGACCAATATCTTCACGTTGATTTTTACGAAATATCCCTGGATCAGGAAATTACGGTAAGCGTGCTAGTTGAGGTAACAGGAAAGTCAAAAGGGGTTGAACGCGGAGGCTTTTTACAGGTAGTGCGCCACGAACTCGAGATATCCTGTCTTCCTGCAGACATGCCTGATAAGATCGAAGTTGATGTGACGAACCTCGACATCGGAGATTCGATTCACGTTGAAGACATTGAGTTGGGCGATAAGATACGGCTGTTGACTGACACCCATCTTACTGTGGTCACGGTTGTGGCACCCAAAGTAGAGGAAGAAGCTGTATCCGAAGAGGAGGCAGAGGAAGCTGAAGAGGCTCAAGCTGTGGAAGCTGAAGCCACAGGAGAGGCTTCTGATTAGTAGCAGTGGATGCCGGAACGTAGGTTTCAGCTGATTGTGGGTCTGGGAAACCCCGGAGAGGCATACCGGCTGACCCGGCATAATGTGGGGTTCAGGGTCGTTGATCGGCTCGCCTACAGGCACCGCATATTGTTGGATAAACGAAAGTTTGGGGTCGTTTTTGGCCTTGGCGAAATGGATGGACGGTCTGTGATCCTTGCCAAGCCTATGACCTTTATGAATCTAAGCGGCCCGCCAATTCGGAAGGTAGCCCATTTTTTCAATTTGGACCAAAAAGACCTGTTGGTGATTCACGACGACATCGACCTTGTCTTTGGAAAAATAAAAATCAAGCAGAAAGGAGGGGATGGAGGACATAACGGTGTAAAGTCTCTGATAGAAGCATTTGGGAGCGGCGCATTTGCCCGTATTCGTATTGGCATTGGCCGTCCGCGCACCAACCAAGAGGTGAAAGAATACGTGCTGAACAGATTTGACGCCCAACAGGAGGCGGTCGTGGACAAAGTAATCACCATGGCACAGGATGCTGTGGAGACTATCCTGTTAAAAGGCTTAACAGAGGGAATGAACCAGTTTAGTAGAAAGGAAATTGGACAAAAATAATGTTGGGAGGAAGGTTATGTTAAGTGCACTTGCTAAGAATCTGGAGCTTTATAGTACGCTGGTGGGTATAGGCGGTGTAATTTACACCCTGTTTCTAATCGGCATTGTAAAAAGCGCCCCCAAGGGGGACGAAAAAATGAACGAAGTGGCTAACGCCATCAAGGAAGGAGCCATAGCCTATCTTAACCGTCAGTTGAAGACGGTTGCTATTGCGGCCGCCATCATTGTGGTGGTTATCGGGGCCACACTTGGGATCACGACGGCCATCGGTTTCCTGGTCGGCGCTACAGCTTCCTACCTTGCAGGCTACATTGGCATGCGCGTATCGGTCATTGCCAACGTGAGAACAGCAGAGGCCTCCAAAAAGGGGCTTGCGGCCGGGCTCTCTCTGGCCTTTAAAGGAGGCTCTGTAACGGGCATGATGGTGGCAGGCCTTGCCCTGACATCAGTGGCGGGCTACTATACCATTACACATGATATCAGATCCTTAGTAGCTCTTGGTTTTGGGGGAAGCCTGATCTCGATCTTCGCCCGACTCGGCGGAGGCATATTCACCAAGGGCGCAGATGTGGGCGCAGACCTGGTCGGTAAGGTGGAAGCCGGGATCCCGGAAGACGATCCCAGAAATCCTGCTGTGATCGCCGACAACGTAGGTGACAACGTGGGTGACTGCGCGGGTATGGCCGCAGACCTCTTTGAGACCTATGCGGTGACGGCTGTGGCTGCCATGCTGCTGGCCCATCTACTTTTTCCGGTCGAAAAAGTCGGTGAGATAGTGTATCATCACGCGGTTGTCTTCCCGCTTGTACTGGGCGCCATCTCGATTGTGGCCTCCATTATTGCAACGTTTTTTGTAAGATTAGGTGCGGGCGGCTATATTATGGGCGCCCTTTATAAGGGGATGTTCGGCGCGGCCATTATCGCTGGCATTCTGTTCTATTTTGCAACCAAAAAAATGATGGGGGGGTTGGAGATTCCGGTCATAAACCTCTATCTGGCCACCCTGGTCGGTCTGATTCTCACGGTAGGGATCGTGATCGTGACTGAATACTATACAGGGGTTCGCGGCCCGGTTAAGGGTATTGCCCAGGCTTCCACCACAGGCCATGCAACCAACATCATCGCAGGTCTTGCAGTGAGCATGCAGGCCACAGCCATTCCGGTCCTTTTGATCTGTGCTGCTATTTTGGCCGCTTACCTCCTGGCCGGTCTTTTTGGTATTGCCTTAGCTGCCATGAGCATGCTCTCCATGACCGGTATGGTGATTGCCATTGATGCCTATGGGCCGATCACCGACAACGCGGGCGGTATTGCTGAAATGGCAGAGATGGATGAAAGCGTGCGCGCGGTCACCGATCCCCTGGATGCGGTCGGAAATACCACCAAGGCCGTGACCAAGGGCTATGCCATTGGTTCGGCCGGTCTGGCAGCCCTGGTGCTTTTTGCTGCCTACATTCAGGACCTCACTGAAGCCGTCCATGCTGCCGGCGGTGAGGGATCGGAGTTGGTTTTCCGGCTAAGTGACGTGTATGTGATCGTCGGCCTTTTCCTTGGAGGCCTCCTGCCCTATCTGTTTGGTTCTATTGCCATGAAGGCAGTAGGACGAGCTGGTGCCACAGTCGTGGACGAGGTTAGACGCCAATTCCGGGAAATCCCCGGGATCATGGAAGGAACGGCCAAACCGGATTATGCAACTTGTGTGGATATTGTGACCCAGTATGCCCTTAAAGAGATGATCGTGCCAGCCCTTCTGCCAGTAGTGGCTCCCCTCCTGGTCGGATTTTTTCTTGGCAAGGTTGCTCTTGGAGCCATGTTGATCGGTAGCATTGTAACAGGGCTTTTTGTGGCTATTTCCATGACCACAGGAGGCGCTGCCTGGGATAACGCCAAGAAGCACATTGAGGACGGTCACTTTGGTGGTAAGGGAAGCGACGCCCATAAGGCTGCAGTTACTGGCGATACAGTCGGCGACCCATACAAAGACACAGCAGGACCGGCGATCAACCCCATGATCAAGATCCTGAACGTGGTGGCCCTTCTGATGGTGCCGTTCCTGGTTTAGTCTCAGTACCTCCTGTTAATTGACTATTATGAAAGGATTGGTGTGGCGATCACACCAATCCTTTTTTTTGGGGGGGTAAAATGTAACCTCGGATGGGCCTGATCGGCCTGACTAGCCTGCTTGACCGATTAGAATCATACAAAGGGCTAAGCAAGAATGTGGGTTTTGAGTTGATTATT
This sequence comes from Deltaproteobacteria bacterium, assembly GCA_003647275.1. Taxonomy (GTDB): domain Bacteria; phylum Desulfobacterota; class Desulfobacteria; order Desulfobacterales. The sequence goes on along the minus strand of QMMN01000018.1, from coordinate 2,523 downwards.
TTTAGAAAAAATGATACTATTAATTTGTACATGGAGTCTGCGAAGTCTACATCTCAAAAAAACGGAGTCTTTCATATGTTTAAGGTTGGAGATCTTGCAGTGTATCCGGCCCACGGCGTGGGACGCATCGAGGCGATCGAGACGCGGGAGATCTCAGGGCAAAAGCAAGATTTTTATATCATGAAGATCCTTGAAAATAATATGATCATCATGATACCTGTGAACAATGTGGCGTCTGTGGGTCTTCGGGATGTCATAGACAAGGAGGAGGTGGCAAAAGTCTATGAAATCATGAAGAAGCGAGATATTCCCGCAGATAATCAGACCTGGAACCGCCGTTACCGTGACTACATGGAAAAGATTAAGACCGGATCAGTCTACGAGGTGGCCGAGGTTCTCAGGGACCTCTACCTCCTCAAGGTGGATAAAGATCTCTCTTTTGGCGAACGTAAGATGCTTGACACGGCCCAAGGTCTCCTGCTCAAAGAACTTTCCATTGCCAAGAAAACCGATGAGGGTGATATCATGTCAGACATTAAGGCGATATTTAACCAAGAAGAATAATAAGGAAATGTGCCTGTTCTTAGTTTTACGACAACCGAATCAGAGGCTGGTCACCGGCTTGATACGGTTGTGGCCACACGTCAGCCCACCCTATCTCGATCCTTTGTGAGCCGGTTGATTCACGCTGGCCACATCACTGTCAATGGTCTCACCAAAAAACCTGGATATTTGACCAAAGTTGGAGATGTTGTCCGATCTGAAATCCCTTCCCTCCAACCGATCACGTGTCAGCCTGAGCCGATTTCCCTTTCTATCCTGTATGAAGACGGTGATGTCATTGTCTTGAACAAACCCCCCGGCTTGGTGGTTCATCCTGCGCCAGGACACCAGAGCCAAACCCTTGTGAATGCCTTGCTTTACCATTGTCGCGATCTTGAGGGGATTGGCGGCAAGCAGCGCCCAGGCATCGTCCACCGTCTTGATAAGAACACTTCTGGTACGCTGGTGGTGGCAAAGAATGAGATGGCCCACGAGGACCTGAGCCAACAATTTAAAAAGCGCCAAGTACGGAAACAATATCTAGCCCTGGTGTATGGAGAAATGAAGGCATCGGCCGGGGTCATCAATTTGCCTATAGGCCGCCATCCCACCAATCGGAAAAAGATGTCCACAAAAAGTTGCCGGAGTCGACCCGCTGAGACCCAATGGAAGATCAAAGAGGCCTTTTCCGGTGTGACCCTCCTGGAAATCCATTTGAAGACTGGGCGAACCCATCAGGTCCGTGTCCATTGTGCAGCCATCGGTCATCCTGTGGTGGGAGATGCCACATACGGGGGGAAAAAAAGGTGGAAAGACCTTGTCCCGGGGCCTATGCAAAATATCTTTAAGGCAATACGCCGGCAAATGCTCCACGCCTGGGAGCTTACATTTATGCATCCGCGCACGAAGAAATGGATGAGCTTTAAATCGCCTGTGCCTGAGGATATGGCCTCTGTGTTGGAGTCTCTGCGTACCCTCCTGTAATCAGCAAGCCCGCCACTAACAACCTGGAATCCACAAGTCTTTTTTCTTGACGGGCTGTTGCCCAAACAGCTATGGTTGGCAGCGACTTTGCTACCACACGTCTCCTCCACAAAGGGTGGCCTCATGCAACGCTTCTTTGATGTGGTAACCCGGCAAGCCTTTCTTATCTTAGCCCTTATCCTGGGCATCACCGCTTTTTTTGCCTCTCACCTCACCAAACTTCACGTCGATACATCTGTATTGTGTTTACCTCTGTGACCATCGGACTCGGGTTCTCCGTGCTTCTCTTTTCCAGCTTTGTTCCCACCATCATCTTTGGATTTTTAATGGTAGTGACTGTGACGTCGGCCCTTGTTGGCGACCTGTTTATTTTGGCGGCCATCCTGCTCAAGATCCAGTTGGTGACGCTGTGGGATCTGCTAAGGTTGAAACTTGGCAAGGCCCCCCAAAAGGGTATCCCCCTCTTCAATGGCTTATCCAGGGCTCAGGTTCATTATCTTTTAATGGCAGGGTCCTTGAGAAAATATAATAGCGGCGACATCCTGTTCCGGAAAGGGGAGGTAAGCGACTCCATGTACGCTGTGATCTCAGGGATGTTGGACGTAGTTGATGCCTTGCGTATTACGGATGAATACAACAACCATGGCACAAGAAGACTCATTACGACTATTAAGAAAGGGGACGTGGTAGGTGAAATGGGGATGATAAGGCGCTGCCAGAGATCTGCGACAGTTATCGCCACGGCACCGACCGAATTGTTAGAAATAAACGATAAAATGATCAAAAGGCTTCATTGGCTATACACGCCAACAGCACAAAACTTTTTCTTTAACCTGATGACCATTATGTGCAATCGATTAGAAAAAACGACTAAGTGCTCTAATTCGTAAATACGGTCACGTATTTAATATATATTAGGTGTTAACCTTAGATGGGTTGAAGACTTATAAGTGCCTAAAGTGAACTAAAGTGCCTTGTATACTAGAATTTAGATAT
>QMMN01000017.1 GCA_003647275.1 Deltaproteobacteria bacterium | reverse complement strand
GGCCACAGTGACCAAGCCAAGAGTGCCTAAAGTGAACTAAGGTGCCTAAAATGCCTAAAGTTAAGGAGGCGCTTTCAGCGCACACAGATTTAATAACAACACAATTCCTCAACCTTAGCTCACTTGTTTCATATATGGCAGAGCCATTGAACTCTGACCTGGCCCACAGGACCAGGTCTTCCAGGTTGAAATAAAATATATTATCAGGTTATGGGCAAAGACGCAAGCCATTCATCAAAGTACCTAACCCCTTATCTGTACCTTCAAGTAAAGGTCCCCTTGCACATCTTCTGCCAATCGTCGTCCCATCCCCTTTAGTCGCAGCGTGCTTCCCTCTGAGACACCCGGGGGGATGGTCAAGAAGAAGGTCCTTTTCTTAAGACCCTCGGGGATGTTGACCAGTTTGCGTGTACCAAAGAGGGCCTCGCGCTCCGTGATGGGAATAACGCCATAGAGATCCGGGTCTGTTCCTAACCCGACAGGCCGAATCACCTGCAAACGCGGTGTCGTCCGTTTTCTAGTCAGGTCCCGGACCCTTCTGCCTACACCCATTTTGGGGAACATCTCAAAGAGTTTTAGAAAGATGATGCCAAATATAAAGCCCCCGATATGCGCCCACCACGCAATACCCCCAGCCTGGGCTGAGGTCCCGGCTGCGCTCAGAAACTGAAACAACAACCAGACCCCCAGAAAAAGGAAAGCGGGGATTTCCAAAAATTGGAAAAAGAAGAAGATGGGCACCAGGGTCAGTACCTTTGCCCTGGGATAGAGGACAAAGTAGGCCCCCATGACCCCGGCAATGGCACCGCTGGCGCCAATGGTCGGTATCTCGGAGTACCAGTTAATCACGAGATGGGAGATCCCTGAGGCCAGTCCACACAGCAAATAAAAAAGAAGGTAGCGGATGTGTCCTAGCCGATCCTCCACATTGTCCCCAAAGATATATAGTGACCACATATTGCCCAGGAGGTGAAAAAAACCGCCGTGCAAGAACATGAAGGTGAGAAAAGAAAAGACCTGCTGGCCCGTGGTGAAGTAGGCCGAAATCTGGGGGACACCGTAACGGGCGGGTACCAGCCCGTACACATAGATAAATTCGTGAAGCCTTTGCCCCTGGCTCAACTCTATCAAAAAGACCAATACATTGATGGCAATGATGACATTGTTGACAACCGGATAGGTTTCTGACCGGATGGTATCTCGAATGGGAATCATGACGTTCGCAGGCTATCAAAGCCTGAGGATAGGGTCAATGGGGTGTTACCATTGGTCTTCATCTGCTTCTTGGTGGCTCACCAAGTACCAGGGTTCTAGTATTTCCTCGGAAATGCCTTCAATAAACCGGGAGGGCCTGGAAAAGACTGCCCCCGTCCCCCGGTCGTATATGTCAATCGGATAGGTAAAGTAAAGATTCTCTTTTGCCCGCGTAGCCGCGACATACATGAGACGAAGCTCTTCCTCCATCTCTTCATCACTACGTGCCGCATAGGTCACGGGGAATCGTCCCTCTAAGGCCCAGATGACAAAGACCGTATGCCACTCAAGCCCCTTGGCCGAATGAATGGTCGAAAGAACGAGATGCTCATCCTCATAATCGGTGGCCAGAATGTCGTTTATACTGGCATTGGGGGGCTCAAGGGCCATATCAGAAAGGAACGTTTCAAGGCTTTGGTAGCGTTCCATGATTGTCAGGAGATGCTCCAGGTCTTTGGCGCGCTTGGGGTGGTCGTCATATTTTTTCTCCAAAATCGGTTCATAATAACGCAGGAGCCTGGCCCCGAGCTCGACTAAGGGGAGGTGGTTCACACTCAGGCCCTCCAGTTCCTTCCTCAGTCTTTCAAAGGACCGGGCATAACGCGGCTTGGGTTTTATGGTGGCCAAACCCCGGACACCCAGACCTGAACTTGCGACACGCTGAAATATGTCTTCTGCCCCCTTGGGTCCGATGTTTTCTACAAGGAGGAGAATACGATGCCAGCTAACAGTGTCCAGGGGATTTGCAAGTATTTTCAGATGCGCCAGAAGATCTTTGATGTGGGCGGTTTCCATGAATTTGAATCCGCCCACCTTGACAAAGGGGATGTTTCTTTTATTGAGCTCAATCTCCTGGTCAAAGGAATGATAGCTGGAACGAAAGAGCACGGCAATTTCATTGAGTGGAATCCCTTCCCCCCGGAGTTCAAGGATCCTTTGGGTCACAAACTGTGACTGCATCCGTTCATCTTCAGCGACCACCAGGGCCGGCACGCTCCCGCCTTTCTTTTGCGTGAAAAGGACCTTGGTGTACTTTTCTTTTGCCCGGCCAATAATCACATTGGCAACGTTCAATATGGGCTGGGTACTGCGGTAGTTTTCTTCCAGCTTAACGATCTTTGTGCCCGGAAACATCGCGGGGAACTCCATGATGTTTCGAAAATTGGCCCCGCGAAAGGCATAGATACTTTGGGAGTCGTCTCCCACCACCATGACGTTATTGTGGGCGACGGCAAGGAGCCTGATAATATCAGCCTGAATCTTGTTCGTGTCTTGGTATTCGTCCACCATGATATAATGATAAGTCTGGGAAAGCGCTTCCTGCACATCTGGGTTTTTTTCGAGCAAGGCCCTCAGGTGGATCAAAAGATCATCATAATCCATGAGCAGATTTTTCCGCTTATACGCCTGGTACGCCTCATAAAGGCGAAGGAGGTCTGCGGTGTCTTTCAAGAAATGGGGATAGTCTTTAAGGATGACCTCCTCAATGGGAACCGCCTTATTGATGGCCTTGCTATATATGGTGGCAATGGTTGTCTTTCTGGGAAACCGGCGCTCTTTCAGATTTAATCTCAACTTGGTGCGCACCAGATTGATCGCGTCTTCTGCATCGGCCCGATCCAAAATATTGAACCCTGATTCAAATCCTAACCTTTGGGCATATTTTCGCAGGGTGAAATTGGCAAAAGAATGAAATGTCCCGCCAGCAACCTTTTCGCAACGATGGTCTAGGAGTTCTGCAGCCCTTCTCAGCATCTCCTGGGCTGCCTTTCGCGTAAAGGTCAGGAGCAGGATGGCCGACGGCGAAACCCCTTCCTCAACCAGCCGGGCAACCCGGTATGTCAGGGCTCGGGTCTTGCCGCTTCCAGCCCCTGCAATGACCAGCAAGGGCCCCTGTAAGGTGGTTACAGCCTCGTATTGGGCGGGGTTTAGGGCTTCCTCATAGGGAATGGAAAAGGCCTTTTCTTCGGACCGGAGGGGTTCTTCTTTGATGATGTATTGTTTCATCAGGTATGATCAGGTATGTATAAAGTCGCTATTGCTTGTAATTATCGATATTTTTGACAAAACTTTCAAAGTCATTCTCCAGTAAAAACCGAGATACCATTTCACTAACCTTGTCTGCCGTATCAATGCGATAACCCCCTTTTTTGTCTGGCCCAGAGACCTTCTTGGCGTTTTCAACGATGGCTTGAAGGGAAGCCGCGGTCATCTCCACATTAGCCCGAACAATCAAAGTCTCCTTTTTGTTAGGCATATCATTCCTCCTTCATCTCGACCTTATTTAGCAGGCTGTTGGGTCAAATCACCACGATTAAGATTTTGGCCATTGTTATGATGCTTACAGGCGATCAAAGGGTCATCTTTTTGATGAAAAATGCACGAATCACTTAAAGGAGGTACACGTAGATGTGACCGATCTGCTCCCCGGACGCAAAACACTGCCGTCAAGCAGAACCCCCGCCCGGAAGGGCGGGGGGTTTTCCCATACAAGCCTGGGGAGCCCATTGTAAATGAGGTTCGGTATGCCAAATGCTGTGCTTGTCGTACCGATTAGGGGATAATCAGTGATCTGATCAAAAAAAGGCGACCTTTTGATCGCTTTCCTGAAGCTCACCTGATAACTGTTTTGGCACCAACCTGTTGAAGGCTACAAGCAGTCGCTATGTCCTTAAAATGGTTGTCTTTCTTAGCTGCCAGGTAGCGGTATCGTATTCTTGAAAACATGAAAACAAAACTCTAGGGCCATGGCATGCTGAGGGTTCATATCGATGAATTCAACACCGATACCTTTTTGTGCCACACGCACAACCCGGGCCCTTACCTGGATAGCATTCTTGTGATCGGGGAGCTTCATGAGAAGATCGATTTCATCACCTGGTTTAAACTGGGAGGCATTTTGCACCTCTATAAATAGCCCGCACAGGCTAAAGTCCTTTATCTTCTTTAATCCTGGCTGACCCTTGATCATGACAGGCAGGCGAAATTCTATCCTCGGTTTTTTCCTCTTATCACGGATCATATTCAACTTTTTCCTCACTCCAATGGATGTCTGTCAAACATGCCCTTAGTTTCACGCTGATGCATGGCCATCCGAAAAGTCGTTTTTATTTTTAACAGAAATTATACCAATCTTGGCGGGATGTCAACGGGCTTTGTCCCGAGCCCCCTTTTTGTGGTTCCCAGGGCCTATCGCCCAACGTCTATGGCATATTATCGGCCCTGTTCATTACTCCATTACGCTGTCATTTGTTATCTTGTGCTTGTAACCATAGGAACAAAGTGATATTATTTTCACTGTAACTGGTTTTAAAATTTCGAAACATTCGTTAGACGGGCAGGAGATTAAGACAAGATGAGCCATTCACTTGATGAGTTTGCTGATCGCTTGCAGGAAGAGATCAATCAGGAGGTTATTCAAACCTACGGAGAGAAGGTGTATGAGCGGTGGCGGAATCCAAGGTTCATGGGACGTATGGAAGATCCCACAGGATACGCTCGTGTCACCGGTAGCTGTGGTGACACCATGGAAATTTTTCTGCGCCTTCAGGGAGAACTTATCTCAGATGCCTCCTTTACCACGGACGGCTGTGGCTGCAGCGCGGTATGCGCTTCAGTCGCATGCGAATTGGCCGTTGGGAAAAAGTTTGAAGAGGTCCCGGATATCGATGGTGAGGCAATCCTCAAGGTCCTCGGAGGGCTTCCTGAAGATGATGTTCACTGTGCGTTCCTGGCTGCCGAGACGTTGCAGACAGCCCTGGATGCCTGCATGAGCCCTGAGAAACCATCCCAAAGGCCGCGTTGACTGGCCTACTTTCCCTGCCACGCGAAGTGCTGCCAAAAGGAGAATTCGGCATGAAAATCCTGTTTATCATGACCACGGATGATAGCGAAACCACATATAATGCCATTGTGGAGCCTGTTAGGTAATATCAGTGACCTGATCTCAAAAAAAGATTTCCACTGACGGCTCTCAAAAAGTAGACCGCTCAGCTATTTGGATAACAGCCTGTATAGATGTAAACGATTAGATGCTCTCATGAGTCATATTAGCATTTCTGATTTTCAACGCAATTGAACTGGGGGGCTGATGAACAGCAAGATATCTAAACTTGAGACAAAAGGTGCTATGTGAGTTAGTCATATTGGGAACAGGTTCGGATATGACCCGAAATTGAGAGACCCATCTGGATTTAGTTCGGAAATGAACAAGTTGTCGGCAATTGCACGCCTAAAGGGATGAAGCTATGAATGAGATAAGGTACAAGCCAATTGGTGTCATTCATTCTCCGTATAAACAACCTCAAGGGACACCTATCCAACCTGCAGGTGCCAAGGGTATCAACGGAGAAGTTGAGGTGTTCCCAGAATATGCTGCAGGGTTGAAAGATGTTGAAGGATTTTCTTACATTATTTTGATATACCACTTTCATTTATCCAAGAAGGCATCCTTAACGGTGAAGCCGTATATGGATAGCGAAGTGCATGGAGTCTTTGCAATACGAGGTCCAAGTAGGCCGAACCCAATAGGCATCTCGGTAGTGCGTCTTGTCAGGATTCAAGACAACATACTCCACATTCAAGACGTAGACATTGTAGATGGCACTCCCCTTTTGGATATAAAGCCTTATGTACCAGATTTCGACGTTAGAGAAGCAAAGAAAATAGGATGGCTTAAGAAAAATGTATATAAACTTTCAACATTACAAGATGATGGGAGATTTACAGAATGATTTACTCGACTTCCGATAACAGCGGATATGAGGCTTCATCCTTTGGCTTTCCTCAAAACCTTTGCTTCCAATTGAGCTTCTCATATACGCAAACCGTTATCCAAAAGCCGTCGTCGAATTAGTCAGATTACCGGAGAAGGGAGAATAGATGGTTCCTTATTGAGGTATTATTGCTCCTGTGTGCACATGCCCATCATTGTATATAGCGGTATAGCCCAAAGGTTATGCTTACTGCTGAGACTGTCGGAAAAGATTCAAATCCCAAGCGTATTCCTTTATAAGTGATGGCTGTTTGCTGACCGCTTAAGTTTGCTTTTATTTGAGGTAAAGTTTCTTTTCCTTTTCCACGACATCAATGATGTCATAAAAAATATCGGGCATTTTTCGTGCAACACGTTCCCAGGAAACCGTTTGAGGGGTCTCAAAAAGCTGGTCTCGCGTCTTTTGGGCTGTTTCCGAGATGGCCTGTAATAAACCGGAAGCCAGGAAGGGTTTGAATGCTTCATGGCTTCCCACAAAACTCGTGAATCGGTCCACGAGCCGGTAAGGCGAAATCAACAAATCACCGGCATAAAGGATGGCGTTTTTGAATACCCCGTCAACCACAGCCTCTTCCATATTGGGTTCATAATCGAGACCGGAAAAGGCGGCATTGTCCCCATACATTCTGATGAGGTTATCTGCCACGTCCAAATATGTCACCGTTAAATCACGAATGAAATGATCCGAAATCTCCAACCCTTCTTCAATAACCAGGGCACTCAAAAGTGTCGTGACAATATCGGTTGCCATCTTGTGGAGGCCTTTCTCTCCATCGGTCTCTGATACGGGTTGGTGCTTGTGATCAAAGGGGTCAAAAGAAATTTCCACTTGGGCGACGTTGGTAGCCTTACGATAGACTTCAATGAGTGTAAAGATCTCCACGCCCCAATTCATTGCGAAATGCATTCGTTTTAGCAGGCTGGTGTCGAAGACGACTTCTCCTGAGAGCTGATAGTTGAAATTCAAGAGGAAATCGACCAGCCGTAATATTTTTTCTTCTTTGGTCTCTGTAAATTTTCGTTTGAGGGCAATGAGCAAAGGATCAAGCAACAGCCTTTTGACCCGGCCGTACATCTGCCCGCTTTTCAAGCGCGCGTAAAACGCTTTAGAAAATTGATAATTCAGGCTCTGGACCGGATAAAAGAGCCGGTCCAGGTGCTCTCGTCGGAAGGTAAGGATGTCGGCGTCAATGAGCCCAACACTTTGGGCCCCCAAAGCAATGGCGATCCCAAAAGAAAGGAACATGTTCCTTCCCTTCCCTCGCACATCAAGGCCGAACCCTGCCTGAGACAACTTGTCATAAATCGCGGAAAAACCAGGGCCATCATTGTGTTGGATGAGGTAGTTTTTAAAACCATAACGATGAAGGAGGCGCGCCAGTTCATGCACATCTTCTGTTTTGGCCTGATCCAGGCCAAAAATAATATGAGAAAGGTACGAGGCAGAGCGAAGTTGTTTGAGGATATTTTCAAAAACGAGTCGCTTTCTGGGATCCGTATATTCGGATGCCAGGAGAGGGATAATGAGTACCGCTTTTTTCCACTTGGAATAGTGGCGGAGTTCTGATTTCAAGGTGGGGTTGGATTTGGTGAGGAGGTAAAAAGTTGTAATCTTGGTGTGTTGTTGAGCGAAATTGGACATGGTTCATCTCCTTTCGTATCTGGAAATGGCAGGAAGGGATACATCGAGAAACTGAATACGTAAGCCTCACTCATTTTCCAGGACAGGAAAAATCAATAGGTGGTATAGGATCTCGGTGGATCGTCTTTGATATGATTTCTGGGATAAATTCCTGTTTGTTTGCGAGCTTATTACTCTTTTTCTTAAGCCATAAGAATGTGCCAAATAAGGCAAGCAGGCAGAAAAGGCCCACAAGAACATTCTTGTCAACAGGAATCAGCATGGATAGCACATGTCCAAGAATGATGCCCCCTATGAGGGCGAGTATAGGGACCATATAAACCAGAAATGATACCTTTAACAGGGAAGCCCCCTTGATGCTTATGGTCACGGCATCCCCGGGTTGAGCCCTGGCAGTGTTGCGGACCCATACCTCTATGTTGGCGCCCCCACCCCCCATGACTGAACAGGCATCCCGGGCCTTGCAACTTTCGCACTCTGGTTCCATTCTGGTCACCACCAGGGCCATATGGCCCTGGACCGCTTTTACGACGCCAGTTTTTGTTAGCTTCTCACCCATGTTTGTCAGGCCTGTTCAGCGCATTTCGTCCGTTGGACCGGGCGACCGGCAAGACCGGCATCCCGAACCAAGCCAACGAACAAATGAATTTCTGTTTGACTCATATTTGTTATCTGTTCTAAGGTACGTCCTGATTTCCCATAAATAAAAAAGGAGCTTATCATGGAATCGTTCAAAAATAAAGTCCTTGAGGCCACTGAGTTTGTTCGGGCCAAGATTGCGGCCCCACCGCTGATAGGATTACTCATCGGGACCGGCCTCGGTGATAGTGCAGAGGGCATGGAAAACGCCATATCCGTTGACTACAAAGACATACCCCACTTCCCGATCTCTACGGTTCCAACGCATCACGGAAGACTGTTGTTTGGCCACATGGCAGGCAAGGCAGTCATGGCCATGCAGGGACGGTTTCACTATTATGAAGGATATAGCATGCAAGAAATTACCCTTCCTGTCAGGGTCATGCAGTTGCTGGGGGTCAAGACCCTTATATTGTCCAATGCAGCAGGGGGGATTAATCCCCTGTTTAATGTGGGTGATATTATGGTCTTAACCGACCATATCAATCTTACGGGCAACAACCCTCTCATCGGGCCGAATGTGGATGAGTGGGGGCCACGGTTCCCTGACATGTCTCAGGTCTATGACCGCAGGTTGATCGCCCTTGCCGAAGAGGCTGCTCTTGAAAATCGCATCCGGGTCCAGAAGGGCGTCTACGTGGGGCTCTCCGGCCCCTCTCTTGAGACGGGCGCCGAGATTCGCTTTCTTAAAACCATTGGGGCTGATGCCGTAGGGTTGTCTACCATCCCTGAAGTGATTGTAGCGGTCCACGGGGGGATGGCCGTCCTCGGATTTTCGGTCATTACCAATATGAATCTTCCAGACCATTTAAAGCCCGCTCGGGTGGAGGAGATCATCGCCGCAGCAGAGCGAACAGCACCCCGCTTGCGGGCCATCATAAGAAGGGTCATAGAAAAGTTGTCTGTTTAGTTGGTGCATAGACCCTAACGTTGCAACATTAGGGTAGACTCAATGCGCTGAACAGAGTCGTACCACAAGTGAAATCAACCGATATATTGATTACAAACGGATCGGTCCTGACCATGGACCCCCAGGGTACCCTGATTGAAAGGGGGGCTGTGGCTGTATCCGGCGATCGCATCGTCCAGGTGGGGCCACAAGATGCTGTAAGCGCCTCATACCAGGCCGAAAAAAACATTGATGCCCGCGGGGGCATTATCATGCCAGGCCTGGTGAACACGCACACCCATGCGGCCATGACCCTGTTCCGGGGCCTGGCCGACGATCTGCCCCTCATGACATGGCTCCATGATTATATTTTCCCTGCCGAGGCCAAACTTACTTTTGATCTCGTCTATCAGGGAACACGCCTTGCCTGCTCTGAGATGATTCTATCAGGGACCACCACTTTTTGTGACATGTACCTGTTTGAAGGCGCTGTGGCCCAGGCTGCCAAAGAGGCCGGGATGCGCGCTGTGGTAGGTGAAGTGATCTATGATTTTCCATCTCCAAATTACGGCCCTGTGGAAGAGGGCTTGAAGTACACAGAAGACCTGATTGAAAAGTGGCGGGGTGATCCCCTGATTACCATTGCCGTGGAGCCGCATTCTCCCTATCTGTGCTCTCCAGAACTTCTGCAAAAAGCCCGGGCTATTGCCGATAGAAACGGGGTGCCTATGGTCATCCATCTGTCGGAATCAGAGCGAGAGGTGGCCCAGATCATGGAAAAATATGGCCGAACCCCTGTGGCACACTTGGCAGACATAGGATTTCTCAACCCGAATCTGATCGCTGATCACTGTGTTGTCCTGACCAAAGAAGATATGGGGCTTCTGAAACGCTTTGACGTCAAGGTGGCCCATAACCCGGAGAGCAACATGAAACTTGCTTCAGGCATTGCTCCGATCCCTGCACTCCTTGAACATGGCGTCACGGTGGGGATCGGCACGGATGGGTGTGCGAGCAACAATAATCTGGACCTGTTTCAGGAGATGGACACCGCTGCCAAGCTCCACAAGGTGCACACCCTCGATCCCACGGTCCTGGACGCCCGGACTGTCGTGAGGATGGCAACCATTGATGGGGCCCGGGTGTTGGGCATGAGCGACATCATCGGCTCACTGGAGGCCGGCAAAAAGGCAGATATTATTATTATCGACATCAATCGTCCGCACCTGACTCCCCTGTACAATATTTATTCCCACCTCGTCTATGCCGTAACGGGAAATGATGTGGTCACCGCCATTGTGAATGGCCGGGTGTTGATGGAAGACCGGGCCCTGACCACACTCGACGTAGATGAAGTCATGGCGACTGTGAACCGGATTGCGCAAGGTATCAAGGCGATGACTGCGTAAAAAGTCTTCAATTCGCTTTATTGGTCACTTTTTGAAGGTTCTAAGTTCGCTTCACGAAATTGCAAAAACTCGGGCTAGTGCCCTCAAACAGTTTGCAATTTTTACGCTTCGCTTCACTAAGAGCCTTTAGCAAAAAGTGACCAGGATGGGGCTCTCAAAGACTTTTTACGAAGTCATCAAGGGATAGAATGCAAAAAAATACAGGATACGATATTGTGATCCATAACGGCACGGTCTTAACGGTTAGTGCAGACTTTGACGTTCTCAACAGGGGTCTGGTGTGCATAGCCGATGGCAGACTGAAGCGCGTTGAGGAAAGGGCGGCTCATCAGCCACTCCCTGCAGCCCGCCATGTCATAGACGCCAGAGGGGGCATCATCATGCCCGGATTGGTGAACACCCATACCCATGCAGCCATGTCCTTGTTTCGCGGGCTGGCCGACGATCTACCCCTTATGACATGGCTGAACGAGTATGTGTTCAAGGCTGAAGGTCGGTGGTTGAACCCGGAAAGCGTGCATGCCGGCGCCCTTCTTTCCTGCGCGGAGATGCTCTTGTCCGGCACCACCACATTCTGTGACGGCTATTTTTTTGAAGATGCAGTCGCTGCAGCCGTGCAAGCGTCGGGAATGCGGGCCATCCTTGCACAGGGGATTGTGGACTTTCCCGCACCCGGGGTGCATGATCCCAAAAAGAATGTGGCAGAAGCTGTGCGATTCATCGAGGAATGGAATGGCAAGACCCCCCTGATCACCCCCGGGCTTTTCTGTCATTCCCCGTACACGTGTTCTGAGGAGACACTCAAAGCAGCCCGCAGGGTAGCCGATGAAACCGGCACACTTTTTCAAATCCATGTGGCGGAGACACAAAGCGAGGTAAGGCAGATTGAACAAAGGCACGGGACAAGCCCTGTTCAATACCTTGAACGGATCGGCGTATTAAATGCCAGCACCCTTGTGGTTCACGCCATCTGGGTCAATGAGCCAGACATGGCCTGCATGGCCAGGCGTCGTGTGGGGGTTTCGGTCACAACGGAAAGTGAGATGAAGCTGGCCTCAGGCGTGGCCCCTATCCCTGAATTTCTGAGAAAGGGGCTTGCCGTGGGGATCGGCACGGATGGGTGTGCGAGCAATAACAATCTGGACCTGTTTCAGGAGATGGACACCACTGCCAAGCTCCACAAGGTGAAGACCCTTGATCCCACGGTCCTGGATGCCAGGCAAGTATTGACCCTGGCCACCAGAGGTGGAGCAGAGGCTATTGGCCTCGGAAAACAAATCGGCTCGCTTGAAGTGGACAAGAAAGCCGACTTGATCATTATCGACACCCACAAGCCGCATCTGACCCCCCTTTATGATCCTGTTTCTCACCTGGTTTATGCGGTGACCGGGGGCGATGTGAGAGACGTCATCATTGATGGCCGTTTGATCGTCAAGGATAGGGCACTCCTTACCTTCAATCCTGAAACCACCATCGGATATGTCGCACACCTGGCGCGCAAGATTGCCTCGCAAACATCACCTATTGATTGATTCTTTTTTCCATCTATCTGATGACCTAGCATAGCGAAAGGGTTATCCTTTTTTCTCTTTCACAGAGTACCCAGAGAACACAAAAAACGAACAGACTGATAATTCCCCGATCGCCTCCTAGGTCAAGACGGCATCCAGGGCCTCCTCGGGTGTCGCCATATACTGAATTCCCTCTATGTTGGGCCAGGTGGAAAGCCCAACAACCGGTTTCCTCAGTTTAAGGGCGATACTTATTTCAGACAGGGTACCGTATCCCCCGGAGATCGCTATGAGGGCGTCAGAACTTCTTACGATCAGGACATTGCGGGCATGGCCTAGGTCGGTCACGATGGGAATCGTGACATAGGGGTTGGCGTGGCCCCTCTCGGGGCCAGGAAGGATCCCGACAGTCTGACCGCCTGCCTCATAAGCACCGCGACAGGCACCTTCCATGACACCGCCCAGCCCACCACATACCAGGATGGCACCCCCCCTGGCAATGCCGACCCCAATCTTTCGTGCCATTTCGTAAATCTCGTCGTTGCAGCTACCCGCCCCGATGACGCCGATCATCCTCATGACCATACCTCCTTCCTGTCCTCGTAAACCGTTGAACCGAATAAGGAATAACGTTGGTGTCCGGCTTGATGGTTGCCATATAGGTCTTTATATGATATCCGACAATCATTTGATTTCCAAGGGGCTATCATGACCGATAAGCAAAAATCACCAAAATCCGTAAAACCTCGTTCCAAATTGACCGAACTTGAAAAAAAGATCATAGCGTTGATTCAGACAAATATCCCTGTGACAAAGCGCCCATTCCTGGAACTTGCCCAAAAGATCGGTGTTGAAGAAGAGGTCGTGCTGAAGACCTTGCAAAAACTTCACGAGAATGGGACCATTCGCCGCTTCGGAGCCACGATCCGCCATCAGATTTCCGGATACGAGGCCAATGCCATGGTGGCCTGGCAGGTTGATGAGGACCGGATAGATGAGGTGGGAGAAATGATGGCCTCCTTTGAAGGGGTGTCTCATTGTTACAGCCGAAACCCTGTTAAAGAATGGCCCTACAATCTATATACCATGATTCATGGGAAGACAGAAAAGGCATGTTATAAGATGGCCGAGGATATGTCCGCCAAGACATCGGTCAAGAACTATACCCTCCTTTTCAGCCGTGATGAGTTGAAAAAGACCTCCATGAAGTACTTTCCGTAAACCACGCTCTTGTTGCTTTTTCATTTGCTGTCTTAATGCCTTGGTGCCTCCACGAGGAATTGAGTGGCTGGGTTGCAATGATGAACAACAGAACATGATATGCCAAAAGACGCGCCTCATGTCCTTTTGATCAACCCCTGGATAGACGATTTTGCGGCCTTTGATTTCTGGGCCAAGCCGATTGGGCTCCTCACCCTTGCCAGCATCCTCAGGATGCATGGCTATGGCGTCAGCTATATTGACTGTCTGGACCGCTTTCATCCTGAACTAACCTACCCTGGCAGAGTCGGTCGCTTTGGAAAGGGCCATTATCTGAAAAGACGGCTTCCAAAACCCGAAAAGCTCTATGATATTCCCAGGCATTATTCCAGATACGGGATACCGGAAAGGTTGCTGCGAAAGGCCATCAACAGTAACCCACGGCCAGCAGCGGTACTCGTGACTTCGATGATGACATACTGGTATCCGGGGGTATTCGCCCTCATTCAGGTCGTTCGGGAAATGTTGCCCGAAGTGCCCGTGGTGCTGGGAGGCATTTATGCCACTCTTTGCCATGAACATGCTGTGCGACATGCTGGCGCAGACATGGTCCTTTCCGGTCAGAGCGAAACCAGCCTCCTGGAGCTCCTTGGCCAGTTTACAGGATATACCAACTCTTGCCGGTTTACTCCTGATGAGCTTGACACCTATCCTTACCCGGCCTTTGACCTGCAATCCTCTATTGCCTATGTTCCCATCCTTACGGGCCAGGGTTGTCCTTTCCGCTGCGCCTATTGTGCGTCGGGTTTTTTAAACCCCGGGTTCAGGCGCAGGTCACCAGAGCATGTGGTGGAGGAAATCGCCTTCTGGCATAAGAAATATGCAGTATTAGATTTTGTCTTCTATGATGATGCCCTGCTGATCGACGCCGACCGTCATATCATACCCATCCTTGAAGGGGTTGTGGCTCGGGGGCTCCAGGTGCGCTTCCATACACCCAATGCACTCCACATAAGGCCCCTGTCAAAAGAGGTCGCAAAGATGCTGTTTCGTGCTGGGTTTAAGACGATTCGATTGGGGCTTGAAACGGCCTCTTTTGACGGGCGCGAGGCCATAGACACTAAGGTAGGACCAGATGAATTTGAGCAGGCCCTCCATCACTTGAAAAAGGCAGGCTTCAAAGGCGAAGCCATAGGTGCCTATCTCCTTTATGGTCTGCCGGGACAGGACCTTGTCGAACTTGAGACATCTATTAAGATGGTGAAGACCTTTGGCGTGAGCCCCATCCTGGCTCAATACTCCCCCATTCCGCACACCGCGCTTTGGCCTGCGGCTGTCAGGGCCTCTCGCTATGACCTGACGTCTGATCCGATCTTTCAGAATAATTCCATCTTTCCCTGCCAGAAGGCGTCATTTTCATGGGAAAAAATCTCGTATTTTAAGAAACTGGCGCGAGAGTAGCAGCGTGTCAGACACAAGACGCTCGAAAAAAGACGATATGAAGCCTCCCCGCCCTTCCGGGCGGGGGTTCTGCCTGACGGCAGTGCTTCGCGTCCGGGAAGCGGGCCGGTCAAGACACCAAATTACAGCCCCTCCCAAAGGCGGACGAATTTCCAGATCCTTTTAGGCTGAAAATAAAAGGGGAGGTAAGGGAATACCTGCTTCACTGTAAGCTCACATGATGCCAACAGGTGAAATCCTGTCAAATTCCTTGATATCTAAAGGCTTTTATGTTATTATTTATCATAAATGGGATAGCTTATGGAAATTTCTCCCTTATCCTGCCTGAATAGCTACAATAAACTTCCGACTATGCAGTGGTACTGAGTTATGGTGGGAATATCACTTCTTACAGTGAGCCCGGTAAAAGGACCACATTCGATGTCTATCTACTATCTGCCCCGAACCGACACCAACGCCCTCACACCGGAAACCGTATC
Source organism: Deltaproteobacteria bacterium (assembly GCA_003647275.1). Lineage (GTDB taxonomy): Bacteria > Desulfobacterota > Desulfobacteria > Desulfobacterales. The sequence goes on along the minus strand of QMMN01000017.1, from coordinate 27,288 downwards.
CATCGAGTCGGCCCTAAAGGGTAAGGAAAATATTCTCCTGGTCGATGACAAAGAGCAGATTGTTCGCATGTTGCAATAGATGTTAGATCGGCTCGGCTACCAGGTCCCGGCGCGGACCAGCAGCGTGAAGGCCAGGGCCATAGACATTCAGGAGTATGTCATGAAGCCTCTTGTCAAGAGCGAAATTGCCGAGGCGATCCGACCGTGCTGGATTGAGAAAATGGGAAAGGGGGATATGAGTTATGGCGCGCATTCTTGTCATAGACGATGATGTTCAAATTCGGGCGATGCTCCGACAAATGTTTGAACGTGAGGGATACGAGGTCGTGGACGCCCCTGACGGTAAAGTGGCGATGAGGCTCCACCAGGAAGAACCGGCCGACCTGGTTATCACAGACCTCATCATGCCTGAAAAGGAAGGCATTGAGACCATTATGGAGCTCAGACAGACATCTCCAGATGTGAAGATTATCGCTATATCTGGAGGGGGCCGTATCGAACCAGAGACTCATCTCAAGGTTGCCAAGGGGCTTGGCGCCATGCGTACGTTCACTAAACCTATCGAACCAAAAGAACTGCTGTCGTCGGTTCGCGAACTCCTTGCGTAACCTTACAACCAACTCATCCTACCAAACAATGTGGGAAGTCCCTGAGACAGCTATCCATGTCGCAGACAACAGCCAACAGGTACGGATTGACAAACAAGCCTTAGTCCGTTTCTCGCGAAAATGGCTTGCAGATGGAAGCCAGGTGCCATCCTGGGACCGCCGCTACCATTTTTGTGGCAATAGCGAGGATACAGTCTCTTACCTTCTGGTCTTGGACAGCCTCAACTTCTGCTTCTGGCCGTTATCAGCAGGGGCCAAGTGGGAGATCGAATACGAATCGAGAAGACTTTCTGGCTATTATGCTCTGGCAGTCTCCCTTAAACAGGCTGTTCAATCAGGGATTCCGATCACCAAGGCCGAGTATCTGGCTGAGCTTTCTTTAGGTCAATTGAAACAGCTTTTGGGTGGGCGAGGGGAATTGCCGCTCATAGAGCATCGTAGGCAGATCCTCAATGAACTGGGACAGGTCCTGCTCAGAGAATATGAAGGGCAGGCCCACAAGTTGGTGGAGGCTGCTGAAAGGTCGGCAATAAGACTGGCCCTGTTGTTGGCCGAAAAATTGGTATCGTTCCAGGACGTTGCTGAATACTTGGGTCACAAAGTCTTTTTCTATAAGCGGGCGCAGATATTTGCGGCCGACCTTTATGGCGCATTCAATGGTCAAAACTGGGGTCGTTTCACGGATATTCATAAACTAACGGCCTTTGCTGATTACAAGCTGCCCCAAGTGCTACGTCATCTGGGGATCTTGCATTATGAACGTGCTCTGGCGCAAAAGGTAGATCAAAAGATTCTCCTTGAGGCGGGAAGCCCTGAGGAGGTTGAGATCAGGGCCAATACCATCCGGGCGGTTGAGCTGATTCGCCAGGAACTGGATCGGATGGGAAAGGGCTTGAGAGCGTTCGAGATCGATTGGATGCTATGGAATCTGGGCCAGGATGCGGTATTCAAGGTCAAGCCTTATCATCGGACATTGACCATTTTTTACTGATGTTCTCATTCGAACTGTTAGCAAAAGAAGACGATGCACGGACCGGGAGGCTGGTTACCCCTCATGGCACCATCGAAACGCCTTCATTTGTTCCTGTGGGCACACAAGCAACGGTCAAGGCTGTATCCATGGAGGATCTTCGTAAGATCGGAAGCCAGGTGATGATCACCAATGCCTACCATCTCCACCTCCAACCGGGCGAAGACCTCATAGAGAGGATGGGGGGACTCCACCGGTTCATGGGTTGGGACGGGCCATTGATGACTGACTCTGGCGGCTTCCAGATTTTTAGCCTTGGTGCGGGTAAAGCGCATGGGGTGGGAAAGATCGCACCGATTTTTCCCGAGGAAAAAGATCGCGGAAGGCATCTCGGCTCGAAAAAAGGAAAGTCGTTGGTCAGGGTGGATGAGGATGGGGTCGAATTTATCTCATATCTGGACGGCTCGCGACACCGTTTCACACCCGAGGGTGTGATGGAGATAGAGCGCAAACTCGGTGCAGACATCATCCTGGTCCTGGACGAATGTACCTCGCCGCTCCACGATTACCATTACACCAGGGATGCAATGGAGCGGACCCATCGCTGGTCTGTGCGCGCGTTGGAGGCATGCCAGCGCACTTCAAACAGGCGTCAAGCGATCCTGGGAATCGTTCAGGGTGGGGCGTACCAAGACTTGAGGCAGCAGAGCGCTACATTCATTGCAGACCAGGGTTTTGACGGCTATGCCATTGGTGGCTCTCTCGGCAAGTCCAAGGAGGAGATGTATCAGGTCCTGGAATGGACGATTCCTCTGCTGCCTCAAGACAAACCACGGCATCTTCTGGGGATCGGTGAGATAGAGGACATCTTTGAGGTGGTAAAGCGGGGGGTTGATCTCTTTGATTGTGTCGTACCCACGCGAACGGCCCGCACCGGGACGCTCTTTGCTAAAGGGGCGGAGCGATGCAGGATACATATCCTGAATGCGCAATTTAAGGATGATCCTCGTCCGATTGAGGAAGGATGCCATTGCCATACCTGTTGCAATTACTCTAAGGCTTATCTGCGGCATCTATTTTTGGCCAAGGAACTTTCGGCCATACGCCTGGCCACCATTCACAATTTGTACTTTATTGAATCATTGATGCACCAGATCCGCGCTGCGATCAAAGAGGGAAGGCTTGCGACACTAAAGCAGGAGTGGCTTTCTTCAAGCTAAGATTTTAGCAAAAAAGCCGCGCCAGGGGAATCCCCCTGATCACGGCTTTTGCAGGCTCTTACATAACATTGAGTGATTATCAGACAGCCATGCCGTCCGTCCCGAGAAAAAGGATGAAGATAACGTAGCCAGTACATGCATCCTTAACGATTGTTTCAACAGGCTTCTACGACATCAAAAATTTGAAATTTTATGAGATCGACTGGCAATGATTTAATTCAACCATGATATAATAAGACATGGATAAAGTTCGATTATCCGGACCTAATATATTTCTGTAATAACTTCTAGGTGGTCTTCTTGTTCTTTTAAATTCAGGTGACGGGGTTGTAGCGCCAGACGTATTCTCCAAGGTACAAATGGAGGAGCGATTGCCTGATGCCGCTTTATTACTTAAGTTTTTCCAATTCTTTCATCCTTTTTAAGATATCAGATGTTATAAATTTCTCATCCATTTCGTCGCCACCTGTAAAAGGGTCAAGGTTAAGGCGGGCTGCTTGCCATATGTTTCTCCTTTGTTTCAGGTACATCAAAGACGTGCTTCCATATCTTCCATAAGGATGCAAACATCAAGGTAACCCATATTGCAGTCCCAAACCAGACCCACCAGAGGCCGCGGAAGGCTTCAAAAAAAGTACAGGTTGCCAAAAGTATGGCAAACCCTATGTATATTGTTTTCTTAGACCTAAAGCGAGAAAGCCCTTTTGTGCTTATATGTTCGGCCAATTCTTCATCATCTATCATTTTTATTGATAAGAAAAGTATTAGCAACCAAGTTCCTATCTGCCATAGTAATATTGACGGGGTCAAATAAAAATTCATTTCGAATTGTTCAACTTTCATAACCCAATTTTCCGTGGAACTTAGAAGCGCATATAAAAAGGACAAAAGTACAGAAAAAATACTAAATCCAAGGCTCATAGTATATATTCTAAATTTTTTTATCCAACGTGAATCATCTACAACCAAACCTCTCCCCAAAATACTGCCCACAAGAAACCAGATCCAGAAAACCACAAAATATAAGGCCGCATAAATCACATATAATATAAGGCAGGCCTTAATTATGGATAAATTGAAAGTCATTGCGATGGGGTTTTTATCACCTAATAATTCTATTGAAGCCAACCAACTAAAACCTAAGAAACCTAATGCAATAAAAAGGACACCTCCCAGGGCATCTGGAAGGTTTCTTTTTGAGAACATGAGTAAAATAAAAAATAAACTAAAAAGGAAAAAACCCACGCCGAATCCCAATCTTTGTATTATCGGGAGTCCTAGAAATTTTCCTAACAAAAAAAGGAGGATTAGAGATATAATAGAAGATACAAAAGATATTTTTCTTTCAACAGGAATTATCATGGGCGGCTACTAGAAAAACACCAATAAAGATATTGGAACCTGAACTGCTTTGTTTATATAAGTGCGTATCATGCTACCTTTCAAATTTTCTTAGCTCTATATGGGTTCCATGTTGATAAGACGGTGACGGGCAACGTGTGGGCTCTGTTCTGCCATAAGGCATAGTCAATCAATTGGATAACAAAGGTTACATCCACGAAAACGGCAGAATGTCAAATACCAACCTGGAACCCACTCATTACTGGTCTCTATGATTTTGGTCTGAAAAGCATGTATCCAACTCCTATAGCGCCAATACAAAGACCAACACCTATACCGATTAGACCAATCCCTACCATTGTTCCGATGATAGACGACCCTATAATATAACTTCCTGCAGCAGCATGAGCTGCTCCTATACCGAATGTTCCACTTACAATTGCAATCTTACCGAGAAATAGGTCTAATTTTGCATGATGTTCTGCAAAATCACCGAGTTGCTTAAGACTTTCTATTCGGTAGGACTCAGTTCCACTTCCACCACCTGTTATAAGTTCATTTTCAGACACCAGATAGCCTGCAAGCAGATACCCAGCACTTCCTGTGTCTGGATTCATGATGATCCATCCAGCCCCGTACCACTGGTTGAGCTGGATATTTCTCTGGGGTACAACAGCCCTCCAGCCCATGTTTATGGCATCGACAATATTCTGCTTCACGATATCAAAGGTGTCAAGCTGAGGCTTCATGTGAACAAGATAGGCAGGGACATTAAAGATGCCCCCGTAATATTCTATCAGCCACTCATCGTAAGGGGTGGCAGGGACATAGGACAGGGTCAGTCTTTTACCGGCAAGCTCCGGCATGCTGGTAGAGTAGTTCAAACCATACATCTGGAAAAGGGCCCTATACCTCCAGTGATCTGGTATTTCAGAAAGTTCATATTGGGGGGTGAAGGTCTTGAAGGGAAATGTCTGCGCAAGATTGTTTAACTGAGGCCTCTTTATCTCTTTTATCTCTCTGTAGCCCAGGACATCCCCTTCTGTGCCTTCACTGTTACAAAACGTTACAATATTCCAATTTTCGAGGCCGTTTAGTGTCACAATTCTACACACAAGCACAGAAAGGGGCCTTTCCTGATAAAAAAATCCGGATATTTTCAATGAATTTTATGCCTGCAATGCAGCATGGAATGGTCGCTTGAGCGGGGGGTGGAGCGGGAGGAACACTGAGAGGGCTGCCATGTAAAAGCCGGTCAGTATTCGTATGTTCCAGGGGATCAAAACACAGCAATATTTAGCAGAGATCGTCAAAGTCTCTGTAATGCTTGCCCACACAGATGAACTCAGGATTGCGTAGATCTCTCTTATTGTAGCAAAGGGGCGTCTTCTCGTTCAGGCGTAATACGACCCCGCCACTTTGTTCAACAACACACTGTCCGGCTGCTGTGTCCCATTCCATGGTTGGACTGAATCGTGGGTATATGTGTGCGCTGCCTTCTGCGATCAAGCCGAATTTCAAGGCGCTGCCAGCGGGAATAAATACCACCTCTGCATATTTCTGTTTCACGCTTTGGACAAAATCTTCAAGACCCTTTGTGGCATGCGAACGACTGCCAACGATCATCAGCTTGTTCCCTGATGGATGGCTGGACTGATCCAGTGGCAACCTCTTTGCAGAGGCGACAAGGCTGTCAAGCTGCGCGCTCCCTTTTCCTGACCTCTCCTTGTCATTGAAAAACGCGCTAATGGTTTCTGCATTCTCCAGCTTATACGAACCAAGGCCCTCTGCAGCAAAATAGAGAACTCTCCTGGCCGGGACGAAAACAACCCCCAGCACCGGCCTGTTTTTGTGAATCAAGGCAATATTGACGGTGAATTCTCCTCTTTGCTTAATAAATTCCTTGGTCCCGTCCAGGGGATCGACCAGCCAGAAATATTCCCACCCCTTTCTCTTATCATATGGGGTATGTTTCCCTTCTTCACTGAGCATGTGAATGTGTTTCATGGGCTCCCTGGATAAGTAGTCCCCAATGATGACGTGGGCCCGTTCATCGGCAAGCGTTAGGGGTGTTTTGTCATCTTTGTACCTGACATCAATATGACCCTGATAGACGCCAAGAATGGCGTCCCCAGCCTCCTTTGCGGCGAGCAGGGATAGCGTCAGACATTCCCGGAGAAACATGCTGAACATTTAGCATCCAACAAACATAAAGTCAAAAGGTCACGGACGGGTCAGCACCAAGGAATCGTGTCACGGTGGTCGTCTTACTGTTTTTTCGTGTTTATCAGATAGAACTTGAGAAAAGACCTAACTTAAGGGAAACCCCTCAAGTGGAACAACTCTGGCCTCATTTCGCAAAGGGCTGAAAAAGGGTACGAAATTTAACTTAATGATTTTATATCAGATTTTTTTCGTTATGAGCCCGCAGGAACGACTGGATCGGTCGGATTAAACTTTTTTCATATAAATCCGATACGTATTAGAGAAGCTGTGCGACAATTTCACTTAACATTTTTGCCTTCCATTTGAAAAAAGTTACTTGTTGTCACTCGGCCCTGAATAAAGCGGGCAAACAGGAAAGGGATTCTTACTTGAGACGAACTCGAAAACAAAGGAGACAAAGATGATAAACGGTATTTTGTCTGCCATATCAGCAATAAAGACCCTTGAGAAAAAGTTAAATGTTTCTGCCAATAACATTGCCAATGCTGATACCCAGGGATTCAAAACGAGTGAGGCCACTTCCCAGGAGGTATCGCCTCAAGATATATCTACTGCTACGGGGACATCACAAGTAGGACGAGGGACAACACTCGGGGGAGTTTCACGGGATTTTTCTTGCGGCGCGTTCGAATCCACCTCTTCGCCTACTGACATGGCTGTGGGGGGTCATGGATTTTTTATCGTCAAAGACGCGGGCGGGGAGACCTATTATACAAGAGATGGACAATTTCATTTTGATAAAGACGGTCGATTTGTCACGACTTCCGGGTATGTGGTCCAGGGGTGGGCGCTTGATCCGATAACCGGTGAAACACAAGGTGCAACCCAGGATATCACCTTGTCCTCATTGACATCTCCTCCAGAGGAGACGACCCATGGGAAGACGATTATTAACTTGAATGCAAATGCAGAGGACAAATCAGCCGGCATAAACGCGCTTGCAGGTGCATGGGATGGAGACAATCCCGACGGGGAGCATATTGGTGACAATGCATATGAATATCGGACATCAATAAAGGTATATGATCATGCCGGCGGCACACATGACGTGACATCCTATTTTGACAAAGGCGGGACTGATTCCACGTGGGAATATATTGTCACAGTCGATCCGGCCGAGGACCGAAGATTGGGGGCTGCAGGTGACAACCTTGGATTATTGGCCCGAGGGACCTTAGTATTTAACGATTCCGGTGCTCTTTCAGATATGACAATGGACATTAATGACGGAGTCGGCAATGGATCGCTCAAGATGTGACCACGGATCTTACCAATGGTCATTTCACGTATCATCCAGACTTTCTAGGCGCATCGGATGGCTCCACTCAAATGTCGATTCAGTTTGATTTCGGCGCCTTTTATAATGGTTCTTCATGGGTTAATGACACGCTTTCGTCTACACAGCACGCTGCCCCGTCAAATACGGTCTATTCCGCTACAGACGGATACGGGGCGGGCGATCTCCAGTCGGTCAGTGTCGATGCGGACGGGGTCATTACCGGCAGCTATTCCAATGGTCAAACCTTGAACCTGTTTCAGGTGGCGATTGCCAGATTTAATAACCCGCAGGGTCTTAACAAAATTGGGAACAACCTGTACGCGGAAACGACTGAATCAGGCAACGCCATTGCCGGTCGGCCAGGGACAAACGGATTGGGGCGTATTGTCCCTAATGCATTGGAGCAATCGAATGTTGACATCGCCAAAGAGTCTGTGAAGTTAATTTTGCTGAAAAGAAATTTTCAGGCAAATCTTAATGTCATTCGTACTGAAGATGAGATGACAGGAAATCTGTTGAATATCATTTCGTGATTATTGTTGTGTCTTGTCTTTTATGGCGTGCGCATTTTCCATCAAAAACGGTGTGAATAGATAGCGAAGTTCATCCAGGGATTCAGAAATGACATGTGTTAAGGTCTTAGCATACATGTCCAACAAAACAATGGCGTTTATCGCTGAATCTGTTTTGGTCGCAGCTCGCAAACGGTTAGCAATTGCAGTATTCAGCACCTGGATATTATGATAGATCTTGGTAAGGCCTTTTAATTCAAAATCAACATCCTGCCCGTCTTTCTTTAAGAAATATTGCGCCAACAAATACATAGAGCTCGCGCGATACATCGTCTCTTCTGCGCTTTCCAAGGGCAGATGAAAACGTGCCAGCGGCTTGAAAAAGGCGGTATGAGGACAGCCACTAGTCGCCATAACCACGCCCATTAATGAACTGACCCCTATTTCAACGGTTGTATCCTGAGAGATAGACCTTTCTTCCATAAGAATATCCACATGGATTTTCTCATATGATAGCAGCCGGTCAAAAGGTTTCACAACATTAACAAGGTGAACGGCCAGCGGGCAGGACGGATGTGTGTGAATCGTAAGAGGGCAAATTGGGCATTGATGAAAATCGAGATTCGTCCATGAAGGCAAAGTCTCTGGCGTATTATCGAGCAGTTTAAGCTTTTGTGCATCTAATTTTAAATGAACGACCTCTTGTGATCCATCTGGCAATGTGAAGCAGTATTGAATCGTTATGGTTTCCATTTAACTCCCCCTCTTTAAAATGTATCCCCTTTGCGAGCGGCCTTCTTTCATATCAAGGTATGGCATGATTTTTATTGTGCTCATAACATCTCTTTTCTCCAGCAGCTAAGTGGACCCGTGCAAAAATTTAGCCTCTCAGCCAGTCCATGGTTGATCGTATACTGCTTGTTGTGTGGTGCTGACAGATTTTGGCCATTCCTTCACCGTTCACTTTGTTTCTCACAGTTAAACCTATCTGCTCGATCATTTCCAGATCCTGTTGCAGCGTCTGACCGGTTGTCGTCAGGTAATTACCCGTCATGATGCCGCTTGCCCCTGCATAAAAGATCAAGGGATGCAGTTCTCTGAGATTCGCCTTTCTACCGCCGCATATAAGGATATCCTTATTAGGTAAAACATAACGAAAAAGGGCTATGATCTTTAGGCATCGAAGGGGTGTGAGTTCCATGCAATTCTCCAGGCGTGTGCCCTTGATCGGGGTTAGAAAATTGATTGGGACAGACTCGACATCCAGCGCCCTGAGGGCCAGGGCCAGTTCGAGGGCCTGTTCGTCCGTTTCCCCAATGCCGAACACCCCACCGGCACAGACCGAGAGACCTGCTGCCTTGGCCGCCTTAACGGTATTCAGGCGTTCCTGGTAAGTATGTGTGCTACAGATTTGGTTGAAATAACTTTGCGATGTTTCCAGGTTGTGATGATACCGACTCACACCGGCTGCTTTTAAGACCTCAAAATCATCCTGATCCAAAATGCCTAGGGAGACGCAGAAGCTAATGTTGTTTTTGTCCAGTTCAGCAATGGCTTCGGCAACAGCTGCCACCTCTTTTTTTGAAAGACGTTTGCCATTTGTCACAATAGAATATCTATTAATGGGACTTTCAGCAGCATATAGACCCCCTTGCTGAAGTTTGTCTTTTGGCAGGAGGGGATAAATGGGGATATCTGCTTTAGAAGATACGGATTGGGCACAGAAGGCGCAGTCCTCGGTGCATCTGCCTGACTTGCCGTTGCAAATCGTACAGATATGTATCTCACTGTCAAAATAAAACTCCCGGATCATGGCTGCCCCCGGGAGAAGGTTCAGCACGTCACGATCAGGGATGGCTGCAAGGGCTTTGTACTTTTCAACATCAGGGATGCTTCCGGCCATGATGGCTTCTGCAAAAGTCAGCAAGGTTTTTCGGTTCACCTTTTTTAACCCCTGTCAGGATAGAATATTTATTGGTTTTGGCTGGTCGTACGGCTTGCCACATTAAACCCTCGCCGCCTTGAAGGCCGCATTCACAATGGCCTGGGCCTCTTCTTGAATCTTTTCCAGGTGCGCCTTCCCTTTGAAGCTCTCCGCGTAAACCTTGTAGATATCTTCCGTCCCTGACGGCCGGGCCGCGAACCAGCCGTTTTCGGCCACGACCTTGAGGCCCCCGATGGGGGCGCCGTTGCCCGGTGCGTGGGTGAGTTTGACAATGATTTTTTCTCCGGCCAGTTCTTTTGCTGTCACCATATCGGGCGAGAGTTTTTTAAGGGCCGCTTTCTGGTCAGGCGTTGCGGGCGCATCAATGCGCTCGTACACGGGCCTTCCGAATTTCTCTTCCAGGTCTTTGTACAGTTCGTCAGGACGGCGGTCCGCTTTGGCGGTGATTTCGGCGGCCAAAAGGTCCATGATGATGCCATCCTTGTCAGTGGTCCAGACCGTGCCGTCCTTGCGTAAGAAAGCGGCCCCGGCGCTTTCCTCTCCGCCGAACCCATACGAGCCGTCAATGAGCCCGTCCACGAACCACTTGAAGCCCACGGGCACCTCAGAGAGCTTGCGTTTCAAGTGTGCCGCCACCCGGTCGATCATGGCGCTTGAGACCAAGGTTTTGCCAACAGCAGCCTCGGGTTTCCAGCTCGGGCGGTTCTGGAAGAGATACCAGACAGCCACCGCAAGATAGTGGTTGGGGTTAAGTAACCCGGCCCCCTTGGTGACGATGCCGTGGCGGTCGGTGTCCGGGTCGTTGCCAAAGGCGATGTCAAAGTTGTCCTTGAGCCCGATCAGGCTTGCCATGGCATAGGGGGACGAGCAGTCCATGCGGATCTTGCCGTCCTTGTCCACGGTCATAAACCCGAAGGTCGGGTCAACAGTCCGGTTGACCACCTCGATATCAAGCCCGAACCGCTCGGCAATGGGGTCCCAGAAGTCCACGGCCGCCCCGCCCAGGGGGTCCACGCCTAGTTTCAGCCCGGCTTCGGCTATGGCCTCCATGTCGATGATGTTCGCCAGGTCCTCCACGTACGGGCTCACGTAGTCGTACTCGCGGGTGGTGTCGGCGGAAATCGCCTTTTCAAAGGGCGTCCGCCGCACGTCCTTGTTCTCGCCGCGCAAGATCTCGTTGGCCCTGCCTTCGATGACCTTGGTGGTTTCGGTATCAGCCGGGCCGCCGTGCGGGGGGTTGTATTTGAACCCTCCGTTGTCTGGCGGATTGTGGGAGGGGGTGATGACCACGCCGTCGGCCAGCCCGCTCGTTTTGCCCTGGTTGTAGGTCAGGATGGCGTGGGAGATGACCGGTGTGGGCGTGTAGCCGAGTCCCTTTTGAATCGTGACCAGAACGCCGTTGGCCGCAAAGACCTCCAGGGCGCTTGCCATGGCCGGTTCAGACAGGGCATGGGTATCCATGCCCATGAAAAGAGGGCCAGTCACGTTCCTGGATTTTCTGTGTTCGCAAATGGCCTGGGAGATGGCCAGGATATGGTCCTCGTTGAAGCTGTTCTTGAAGGCGGAGCCCCTGTGGCCTGAGGTGCCGAAGGCCACCTTCTGGGCCGGGTTTGAGACGTCTGGTTTGTGGGTGTAATAGGCGCTGACAAGTCTTGGGATGTTGACAAGAAGCTTACGTGGTGCTGGTTTTCCAGCCAGTTCGTGCAGGGCCATATATACCTCTCTATGCACATTTCGTGCTACAACTGGTTTTAAAACCGCTTTTAATAAAATGTAACTTCATCAAGCCAAATTGTCCCTTCTGTACGGCGTTTCACATTTCTTTCACTCACGACCCACTCAATTCTTTCTATGTTGTTTAGCTCAAGGATTTGGTTTGTCCTAAGTCTCCTGCCTCTGACCTTCTGAAGTGACAGTGAGTTAAAAGGAATACACACCTCTTGCCAGTCTTTTGTCACGAGTATATTATGGAACCAATTTTCTTCCTCAACAGTGTTTTTTTGGCTATCAGCCAACAGAAACCTAATCGTAAGGTCTTTGTTTGCCTTAATGAAAAATCTGATTCCAGAGTAATGGCTGAGATCACGTTTAAGTCGATTCATGATGCTGGCACGAATTCCACCCCTCATTTTTCTTAGCTTTCTGCTCTTCCCTGAACCCAACCTGAAATCCATAGCCAGGGATTTGGTGGTGCCGTTGGCTCCCTGTGTTTCGTCAATATAAACCTTTTGATAGCCCCCTTTACCGGCCTTATCATCGAATTGTGTGCCAATAATCCAGCCTGCCAGCCCTGATGCGTTATCCTCAAAACGACCGTCAATATTTCTGGTCTCCCTAAAAGATGCCTCTTTTAACTCATGCAGAGAGCCACGCTTGTTAAATGCTGTTGTTATGAGGCCGGTCTCTGTGTTTATCAGCCTTAGATTAACATTCCATTCCTCGCCTGTCGCTGCCAGCGTGCCGGTTAGAATAATGTCTGCACCAAGGAGTTTACCAATCTGTTTGGCACTCTTAGAATCGGTCAAACCCAATTCGCTCAGTGTTAATTCGTCTAAAACAGATTTTAGTTTTAGCCGTTCCACCACATTGAATTGACCCGAGTTGACCAAAGCAGTGGTTACATCTTCCTGGACGTATTTAGCGACCTCCTTATTTTTACCAATGATAACCTCAAAGTCCCGAATGGCTATTGTTTTCTTTTCAAGAGAGATTTTCACCACCTCGCCAGGCTTATAAGGCACTGGTTTCCCAAGGACCTTAAGCTGTATGTCATCTCCCATAACTCTCATGACCTTAACCCTGGTCTGGTTTAAATGGGTTTCCTTTCCCTCCAAAAGATAACTGTTTTGTATGATCCCCTGGGCCAGCTGTAATGCTAATTTGACATCTCCTTTAAACAAAACGGGTTTTTCCACTCTTATTGTGACAAGATCTTTGTCTACGCTTATGATCTCAGCAGGAAGATAGAACACACTTTCGATCTCAGGTTGTTCCACAATCCTTTTCTGGGCGGCTGGATAACAGCCTATGAATAGAATTGCAATCATACTAGACATCATGACATGGGGATATTTTTTCATTAATCCCTCCCCGTTTAATGAATTCTCACCGCCCAAAGGGGCCAATATGCCCTAAAGATTAACTGAAACTAATGATAATCTCTTATCATTTTTTTAAATCCTTATCAAACGATCCAGGCGTTTTATAAAATTCCCTGAAGGCGGGCTTGAATGAGGGCTGTGTTAATGCCGCCGTCAGGTGCTGATTGCCTCTTTTTGGCAAAGCTTGAACCACTTCTGGTCTGCCAGAACCACAGAGGTCTCGACCTGACGTTCAGGAATCGACCAATATTTTTTCAGCAACCGATCCTTCTCTTTTGGGGAAACCAATCGAAAGCCGTGTTTTTCATAGAAACGAATCGCCCAAACGGCATCTGCCCAAGTGCCGATTAAGATCGGGCGCTTGGTCTGCTTGCAAAGCTCGGATAGTAATTTGCTTCCTATGCCCTGATTTCGTCTGGCCGTGCGCACATAGGCATGTCTGATCAGTGTTACATCCTGAACATCTTGGATTCCCATCACACCGATCAATTCGCCCGCTTCTTCATATCCCCGAAAAATCACACCGTCATCGATTTCATGCTGAAGCTCTTCTATAGACATATAAGGTACTTTCCAACGGTCTTCGGGGATGATACCATGATAAGCTTCTGCAGCATCATTGATAATGACGCACATCGTCTCAAAGTCATGACTGTCACATTGACGAATCCTGCCCTTCATCTCTGATGACCGATCGAACATTACCTGGCGCCCGAGCCTAACCCGAACATTTCATAAAAAATGTCGATAGAGTTTCATAAAGATAACAGTCTGGTATTGTTAGGATGATTTTGCTTAAACCTTCTGCGGTAACAATTTGTCACTAAGGTTTTGCTAACAAACCATCGACATTTTTTACCCTTTGGGCGAGCCGATCTCACCGCATCCGCTGTGTTGCAGCCCGCTCGCGGTAACAGACTACAGCGTCCCGGGCTACGCCTTGCGGCTGCGGCGACCTCGGCTCGTGAAATATCCGGGCTAAAGGTAATGGGTTATGAGGCCTGCCAACGTCAGGGGCTGACCCCGCTTTCACGCTTTTCTCGTTATCCCTGCTTTGGTACCCACATATCGCGTTCAGCATCATAGGTATGGGTCCGTTTGATTGATTCCATGGTTTTGGCATGCATCTCCAGATCAAAGACTAGGTCCTTGTAAGATGCCTCATACCGATGAATAAAATCATTTTTCTTCTCTGACAAAAGTTTTAACACTGCTTCTGGATGCTTATGAAATCGGTCTTTATATCGCGAGAGTCTTTTGTCTGATTCATCCAATAGTCCCGGGTCCTCTGTTTGCTGATATGCTTCGTAAAGTTCAAAATAATTATATAGATCATGCTCATTTATAAAACTCATGATTTCATCTCCTTATTCCTTACCATTTTCAGAGGAGGCGCTCAACTAATACCTTTCTGATGTTAATTCTGTCCAAATTGGACTGAAACAATCGTACATAACGATTTTTGTATGATCGAGGATTGAAGCTCCCTGCAGCAAGCCCCGTTGAACCGCAATAGCGAGCGCATTCCTCCTAGGTTCTGCCTGACGGCAGTGCTTCGCGGGCTGTGGGGTTAGCGCTCGCTTTGGCAGTGCAAGCCTATATCCTTTCGGACCCACAGAGGTTTACACGTATTTTAGACGCATGATAGAGGCCGAACTGACCCCAAATTAGATGGACAATCTCGATGATCATATAGATAGGCATCATGATACTCATAGATATCTAATTGTAAAGTAAAGTTTGCTGATCACGTACCGCCAAGTTTGCTTCAAAGGACCTGGCAACAAGGGGATTCACGGCTATTTGGGGTAATCCGAGATCTTCTATAACCCGCCCGCACAATTCCATTGGTGTCAGTTGAGAAGTGTTACCAGCCACCTTGGTAACAATCTCGTGGATATGTTGAAAATAGTGTAAACCTTCATCCATCAGCTGATATACCCGGCCACCTTCCTGCAGGTCATTCCAGGAAGCGAGCAAAATCTTGATTCCATGAATGTCCTTTAACTTCTTTATGGACCTGACAGCGGCCAATACATCTTCATAAATGGGGATATCGCCTGCCAGTGGAATCGCATCGCCGGTGAAGAGGACTCTATCCTCCTGGAGCCAAAGGGAGATGGAACCTTTAGAGTGGCCCGGCGTGTGGAACACTTGCAACTTGAGGCCGTCACCCAGGTCCAGAACATTGCCTTCCTCCAGAATCCGGTCAACTTCAACAGAGCCCCCTACAAGGGAATGGAAGCCGGGAACCGGCCGTTCCCTGAACTGCAGTTCCACGTCTTCAATCCAGGATTTTTCGCCAGGGTGCGCCGCAACAGTACAACCGGTTGCCTTTTTTATGGCTTGTGCCGATCCGATATGATCCGGATGAGAATGGGTAAGAACGATCATGGATATCTCATCGGGATTTCGTCCTGTCTTCCTTACATAATCGAAAATCAAGACTTCCGATGAGGCGACTCCGGTGTCAATGAGATAAATCTTATCTTTGCCATAGATAAGATAAGCGTAAACGAACCGTTCAATTGATTTCTGCGGGCCGATCGGAATTTGAAAAGGGATCTTTATGGCATGGATATGTGTCTTAACCTGCATTCTTTACCTCCTTGAATTCATGTTGCATAGCGTCCTGGATAAGCCGCAACCTCCGCTTTGGCTAAGCAATTGTATTAGAATCCTTGCCTCGGCCACGACCACATGAAACATGCTTGTTTCGTGCCCTTGCGATTATGGTGATTGGCTCAACATCCTGCGGGTGACGGATTTTCCACGAATGAATGCCTGGCGCCCGGTGTTTTTTCAGCACCGTATGACGCCTGGATGATTACGAACTTTCAATTCAATAATCGAATTAGGCATGGGCTTCACCTCCTATCATTTCTCGATTTGCAGCGCCTGGCGGCACCATCGGGTACACGTTTGCATGAACGTCAATTGGCGCATTGACAACGCTCGGTCCTGGCGCGGATAATGCCAGGGATAGTGTCTTAACCGGATCCCGACTCCTTTTCAAATCATACGCTGAAACACCGAATCCTTCTGCGACAGCTGCAAAATCAGGACTTGAATCGAATTTCACAGCGTAGATCCGTTTGTTGTAGAATAGCTCCTGTTGCTGGCGAACCAGCCCCAGGTGATTGTTGTTCATAATGATGATCGTTATGTTCAGATTTTGTTCCGCCATTGTCGCCAGCTCCTGGATGTTCATCAAAAAAGAACCATCACCGCTAATGCAGACCACCTTACGGTCTGGATTTGCCAATGCCGCACCAATAGCGACAGGAACGCCAAAACCCATTGTTCCCAAGCCGCCGGAGGTCAAAAAAGTGCGCGGATAGCGGAACGGATAGGTCTGAGCAACCCACATTTGATGCTGCCCGACATCGGTGGTGATAATCGTGTCAGGTTCCACCCGTTTACTAACTTGCGATAGAAGGTTCACGGGGTGCAGCAAACTATCGGTTGCGGGTGAGACAGCAGGATATTCAGCCTTCAGCCAGGCCACACGTGAATTCCAGTCCAAACGTCTGTCAGCCTTAATTTCAGGAACCAGGTTTTGCAGGACCGACCCCACGTCGCACACCATCGAGAGATTCGACGCCTTGATTTTATCGATCTCGGAATGATCAATATCAATATGAATAATCGAGGCATGCTTACAGAATTCCCGCACATTACCAGTGGCCCGGTCATCAAAGCGCACACCAAATGCCAGGAGCAGGTCAGCCTCTTCCAGAATATAGTTTGTATACCGCGCACCGTGCATTCCGACCATTCCCAAGAAAAGGGGGTCATCAGGCGGAAAGCACCCCAATCCCATCAGCGTTGAAGTAACCGGGATTGAATTCTTTTTTGCCATTTCGATCAAGGCTTCTGAGCATCCAGAAGCAATGATTCCTCCACCGATACAGATAACAGGGCGTTTGGCCTCATGAATCATGTTGGCGATGCGCTCAATATCTCCTGGGTCACAGGAAGCCTGGGGCTTGGGCTTCCATGGTTCCGGCCACCTCTCAAACTCGACTGTCTCAGTCTGAATATCCTTGGGGATATCAATCACCACCGGGCCGGGTCGCCCTGACCCAGCGATTTTGAATGATCCCGGTAGGACCTCGAACAACTCTCTTGCGCGCTGGACCAGAAAGTTATGCTTGGTAATCGGGAGAGTCAGACCGTATGTGTCAACTTCCTGAAAAGCGTCCGTGCCAATCAGGGAAGTTGGAACCTGGCCCGTGATGGCGATAATCGGGATCGAGTCCAATTTGGCGTCCGCAATAGCCGTAAGAAGGTTGGTGGCTCCCGGCCCTGACGTTCCGAAACAGACTGCGACCCGTCCTGTGCTTCGCGCCATTCCTTGGGCGATAAAGCTTGCTCCTTGTTCATGACGTGCCAACACATGATGAATTCGGCTGTCACGTAACGCATCGTAAATTGGCAAGTTGGCGCCGCCGGGAATGCCGGAAATTGTCTCTATCCCCTGCCTTTCCAGCAACTTCACGATAATTTCTGCTCCACTGCATTTCATGATGGTCCTCCTTTTGTTTCTGTTCTTGATGCTTGCAGTCTTTTGTAGAAAGCCCCAAAACAAAAAAACCCCCGTCGGCTTGCGCCGGCGGGGGTTGAAATTCTCTGATGTGGTTTTTAACTTACATTGTTCCCTCCGGCGCAAGGCAATACGCAGCCACACCTACTACCACTACAACGACAGCAAGGCTGAGGGATAAAAAAGCTACGATGTTTGCACCGAACGAAATCATGATCACAGAATATACTACATAGCCCCTTGCAAAACCCCTTTTCACTTATTTACATGAACTTTTTGACCCATCTACGGGCTTGCTCACTAAATCCTAAAAACTCGGCCCCAGGGCCTCAAACAGTTTAGGATTTGCCCACTGGCGTGGGCCGTTCACTTCGCCCGGATGGGTACCCCAAAAAGTTCATAATGACCGCTCAAAGGGGTTGTGCAAAGATCTCATTGTGTATATTGAGCGAGCGCATTCTCCACAGGAGAGCTAACGCTGCCCCCGCAGGTTCTGCCTGACAGCAGTGCTTTGCGGGCTGCAGGGAACTTCAATCTCCCTATTTATAATCATAAACCAAACCGCTTCTTGAGTCAATCGTTTTTTCATCTACAATTCTATCATTCATTTGCATGAAACTTGCACAAAACTCTGATTGGTGTTTGGAGCGGCCCAGCTATTGGTCAATTGTCAATTTGGGGTCAGACCAAGCTATCCTGTTGTTATTTCAGGGCAAACATCCACAAAATAGGTGTTATCAACCCTTAAAACACCATTTTTAGGGGTAAAATTGTTGCTTTAAAAGATAGTGTGCTTTTTTTTAGGGGCCCCTTTTTGGGGTCAAAAAAGGACTTCTAAGGCCAAAATACGCTTCCTTCTGAAGCATTTTTGTTAGAATTTCAGAATCCTGCTGAGGTCCGACCCTAAATAGATATTACCTTTAACGCACTGTGAAGTTTTCATTGACACATAACCATAGCTGATCTATCTTAAAAAAATCGGTCCATGTGTATGTCGCCTTCCCATGGATCCTTGATCATGTGAAGGAACCGGATCGAGTACGGAAATCAGGATCCGTATTTTGGAACCCACTTCAATTCCGCCTTTTGCCTTAGCGATGCGATTCTTGTGGCTCCTTCCAAAGTAACGCCTGAAAAGCTGTACGAAAGAAAAAGGAAGGAGGATAAGCGCTATGCCAGAAGGAATCGTGAAGTGGTTTAGTGACCAAAAAGGATATGGTTTCATTGAGCGGGAAGGCGATAAGGACGTTTTTGTTCATCACTCCGTCATCAGTGGGTCTGGATTTAAGACCCTTGCTGAAGGCGACCGGGTGACTTTTGACGTAGAACAGAACACCAAGGGACCTGTAGCTAAGAACGTAGTTAAGCTGTAGACCTCAACTGTTTCAACATCAAGGGCATCTCGTCGGGCTAAGGTGAGATGCCCTTTTGTTTGGAGAAGTCATCAAGGGCACCACTTGAGCATCAGAAAGGAGAAAAGAATGGTGCAGGCAAAGAGTGGTGATATGGTTAGGGTTCATTACACAGCCAGAGTGGAAGACGGCACTGTTTTTGACAGTTCCCGAGGTGGGCCGCCCCTGGAATTCATTGCAGGTGGAAGTGAGGTGGTTATGGGGTTTAGCAAAGCTGTCATTGGGATGGCGCCCGGGGAATCAAAAACGGTTGTGGTGGCGCCTGAGGACGCGTTTGGACAGTACCGGCCTGGTTTGCAACACCGGGTGCCGCGAAACATACTCCCTCCCAACGTGGAGGTGGGCCATCAGTTCAAAGCTGGCACCGGAAGCCAAACCTTCTTGGTATGGGTGAGTGAACTGAACGAGGACTTTGCCATTTTGGATGCCAACCACCCTTTGGCTGGGCGTACCGTCATCTACGATTTGGAGCTCGTCTCCCTCAGTTCTAGGGACGGCTGACCAGGGAAAGGATGAATCCGATGAGACGACTTATCTTGGTTTTGCGGCCGTAGAGACTTGTAGCCACAAGGGCTGAGTGGGCTGGGTTCTGGAGATGACCCAACAGTTACTGAGTAACGTTTAAGTGAAATGACATCTAAGGCTGGGGAGTGGGAGACTTTGCACGAAAGATTCACAGTATTTCTTCAAACATGGGAAAGGGGAAGTTTGAATGCAGCTAAAGCGTAGCATATGGTTGTGGTTGTTATTGTTCCTTGCTGGAGGGGTTGTGCATGTCCCGGCATGGGCGGAAGAAAAGCAACCTTCAGAAGGAAAAGTGGCCGTTGTTAACGGAGCCGTGATCACCCGTGTGGATCTTGACAGGCAGATGGGTTTTTTGCAGCAGCGGCTTCGCAGGTGGGGTATGCTGCTTAACGAGTCTCAGCTGTCAAATATGAAAAAGAAAGCCCTAGAAGACTTGGTCGACCTCGAGCTCCTTTATCAAGAGAGCAAAAACAAGGGGATCCAGGTTGATGAGGCCTCTTTAGACGAGCGCATCAAAGCACTGAAGAAACGGTTCCCAAAAGAAGGTGAATATAGAGATCTTCTGAGAAAGATGAATCTGTCTGAGGATTCCATGAAGTTTCAGATCAGACGTGAGATGGCTACACAGCAATTGGTCGACGAGGAGATCGCTCAGAAAGTGACGGTTTCTGACAAGGAAATCAGGGAATATTATGATGGAAACGCAAATTTTTTCAAGGAGCCTGAGCAGGTGCGGGCTAGCCATATCTTGATCAAGGTGGATCCCAATGCTGGGGAATCAAAGAAAGCCGAAGCTCGCAAGAAGATTGAAAAGATCGAGGAAAAGCTCAAGGCAGGTGCTGACTTTTCAGGCCTTGCAAAGGAGTTTTCTGAATGTCCCAGCAGTGTAAGGGGCGGAGATCTGGGCTATTTTGCTCGGGGACAGATGGTCAGGGCGTTTGAGGAGGCGGCCTTTGCTTCAAAACCGGGTCAGGTGAGCGGGATCGTTGAGACGAGATTTGGATACCACTTGATTAAGGTTGAGGACAAAAAACCTCAATCGATGATCCCTTTTGAGGTCGTCAGGGACAGGCTTGAAGAATATCTAACTCAGGAAAAGATACAAAAGCAGCTTACTTCGTACATTGAAGGCTTGAAGAAAAAAGCCAAGATCGAGAGATTTCTTATAGAAAATGGCAAATGAGCCGCAGTGTATCTCATGTGTTTCTGAGGGCGATGGCCTTCCTCAGACTTGACGTCTAAAGAGGCTTTTGGTGTTGACATAGTTTCATGTTTGACCAGCGAGGTAAGTCATTTCTTCAGAAACGGAAAGGGGCAGAGAATGGCGCAAGCAAGAAATGGTGATACTGTCAAGGTTCACTACACAGGAAAATTTGAGGATGGGGCAGTGTTCGATAGTTCCAGTAACCGCGATCCTATGCAATTTGTAATCGGCGAAGGTCGCCTCATACCAGGCTTTGAAAAAGCAATCGTTGGAATGAGTCCGGGCGAATCGAAGTCCGTTACGCTCCTGCCGGAAGAGGCATATGGACCCCATCATGAGCAAATGGTCCAGGTCATTGATCGAAAACAAGTGCCGTCAAACTTGAAACTAGAGGTTGGTCAGCAATTGGAAGTCCGTCGGCCAGACGGTCAAATAACCCTACTTATGGTCACCGATGTTTCGGATTCGAGTGTGACGTTGGATGCAAATCATCCCTTGGCTGGGAAGAACCTTATCTTTGATATCGAGTTAGTTGAAATCGTGTAATTCCTTGTTTGATCACCACCGAGTTATCAGGCATTCACCGTGTTGGGGTGTTGGGCAAGGCGTTAAGAAAGGATCTTCCAGGAAGCAGGAAGCTTCTCCCAGAGAGTCTTCCAAGAGCAAAGAACTGCGGACAGAGCCGCGAACTGGCGTCTGAGCAGGAAAATTCACCCGAATCTGTCTTCGCTTTGATCCCCCGCAGCTTGCTGCGGGGGGCTTCATTTGGAAGAGACGTGGGGAACGTTTGCGGATGTGAGAAGCAACGTCTGAGGAGATAAAAATGAATATCTATGTGGGGAATTTGGCCTACAAGGTCACCGAAGAGGATTTGCGTCAGGCTTTTGAAGCCTTTGGAGAGGTTACGTCGGCCATGATCGTCAAGGACAGGTACAGTGGAGAATCGCGAGGATTCGGATTCGTGGAGATGCCCGACAGAACTGAAGGCGAGTCTGCGATCACCGGTCTGAAGGACAAGGATCTGAAGGGCCGAAGTCTAAGGGTTGATGAGGCTCGTCCCCGCTCGCAAGGCCCCCGCCCACAAGGCCGTCGCAGTGGCAGAAGACGACGCGGTGGAGTCCGAGTTGGTGGAAACCGAAGTGGCTGGCGGCATTCCTGATAGGCGGGCCTTAAGCATCGTAGAATCGTAATAGAACTGCACCAATAAACGAATATCCGGGATTCAGAATCTTTCAACAATGCTCGGGATGGCAAGAAAGGAGACAGGTTTGAGGGAATTTGGTAGCCTAGAAGTTAGGGTCGTTGGCAACGACCTTGAGAAGGCCATGAAAGTATTGAAAAGAAAACTACAGAGGGATGGTGTTTTCCGCCGACTAAAGGCCAAGAGGAGCTATGAAAAACCAAGCGAACGCCGCCGTCGGAAACGCCGAGAAAGTGAAAGGAGACAAAGAATAAACCGGTTGAAAAGAGCCAGGTACTCCAGGTACTAGTTCAATTTCCGTTGTAACCTAAGGGGTTTTCCCGTTGAAGTCGCTTTCCCTGCAAGTTTTAAACTGCAAAAACGAACGCATTTCTTACAGCAAGCTGCAGGGAGCTTCAAATGATTTAGGTAGAAACTTTGTTGGGAGGCCAAAAACGAAAAAGGGGATCTCACGAAATGCGTGGGAGATGGACGTCCCCATACCTCCCTAAATGCCGATGAAACCCCAAAATACCCAAGAGTTTGTTAGAAAATGCGATCTTCCGAATATGCCGGTCGCCAAATCGTTGGTGAGAGAAACGTCGTTAAGTCGCAGAAAAGACTTTCCTCTCAAGCGATCGGCAGTAACAGGATCAAGTTTGAGTACTGCAATGTCAAACGGATCTTCTGGTAGATTTCCCGTTTAGTTGCGATGTTGTGAGTGCCCATAACGAGGTCCCCCACAAGAAAGAGGGATACTGGGTTCGCTAAATCAGGGGTCGGGGCGTTTATCCCAAGACCTCATCTCTGATTTTCCAAGTTGATGTATCTTCACGATATGCGTTGCGTTGATGCATTTGCATGGTTAAGCCTGTTCGGCAATATTTTCACCCTGTTACGGACGGCAAAACTCCCGGGCCGCTCAATTATTTTCAATCCATACTTCCCATTCACACCACAAATCTTCTGGATGCTCATCAGGGGGACAAACAATACATTGAAACCGTAGCTTTGGATTTAATTCTGTCAGTAAACCTTCAAAATATGCAATACCCACGCCTTTGCATGGAAACTCTCCGAGGCCTTTCCTGATTCTGGCTTTTTGTGGATGACAATTTGTAACCGACAAGTAACATTTCCCGTCACGAATTTCGGCTTTTGCCCCCAAATTTCCAAAAATCGGCGTTAAGAGATAAATTTTACAAATTTCATCTAACGTGGTAACAACATTGATTGACAAGAACCTTTTTAATAATCTTCCTTCACGTTTGCCATATTGACGCCAGACTTCTTCGTCAAGTTCGATTGCTTTTTGTGTGTTGTGCAGATTTTCAACCCCGAGGAACCAAAACCCATCAATCGTTAGTGCTAATCTCCCATACAGTTGTGCCAACTCAACCAGTTGTTCCTTTGATAGGTTTTGATATTCTTCCAGATTGGACCATTTGGGCATAACCAATTTCCTCCTTTGCTAAATTGAGGATAACACCTTGATCACATTTGCTCAATCATTTGTGAGTGCTCTTGCTCGTCTCGAACACGCTTCCCTCTTTTTTTTATCCCTCACCATGAAGTATAAACACAGCCCAAAAGAACGGATTCGGGTATTTTGCTTTTATTTCGTTCCTTGTAAGCCTCAATGCCTCGCTTCTGCCCTTGCCGGCTTTCAGGTGCCCATAAAATATTTTCATATATTCCACCGCCGGCTTTGATGCAACTTCCCACAGGCTCACCACCACAGCCTTTGCACCCGCATGCTGAAATGCCCTTGCAAAGTTTACCACGCCTTCTCCTTCTACTTCCTTGCCGACGCCTGTCACACATGCTGACAAAATCACGATATCCGCATTGAGTTTCAGGTCTAGAACTTCGCTTAAAGTGAAAAATCCGTCATCATTTCCCTGATTTTCTACTTGACCTAGAAGGATAAACGGCTCATTTATCCCCTGAATCATTCCGGGCAGCGAGGCATGGCTGGCAAAGTGAATGTATCTGTATTTTTCAAGTCTTGCCTTTCTAACCCCTGTTTCACTGGCTGAAACTGAGAGCAATACATCTGGAGGCTCCGGCGTTACATCCATGATTTTTGCTATCTCTTTCACCTCGAGCTCTGTCTCAGGAAGTGGTGGAAATTCAACCTTATTGCCTGTTGTATCCGTCTCTGTGATCTTTCCCCACTTGGGCTTTATTGCAAGTCCTCTAAATGCATATTGATCCAGATCTGCAATAAAAGGTACATTTTTGTTTTCTTTCCATACAATATATCGAGGGTCTTCCACACTGTAGATAGGATTTCCAAGTGCAAAAAGGACTCTCTCAGGGGTTTTTCCCTTCAGGTTCCTCTGAAGTGAGAGAACTGTGGCTGATTGATAGTAACTTATCATACACGCGTCACTCACATAAAGACTATCTTCAACACGATTTCCTTCTTTTACAAGTGATTCAAAGGGAAGAAGTCCGAGTATCCCGTCAGGAACGATGATTATTTTTTCATTTTCATGAGTATGTTTCAGTGCCTCTGATAGCAGGAGATCATAAAGGGATTTTGCGTCTTTTACGGAGAACCTGTTGTATTCCCTGGTATTCATCGGCTCCATAAACGTTTTTATCTTTTCTTCAAGCTCCTCCTTTGTTACAGGTATTTTGATCAGTTTGTTTACGCCGGCTTTTCTTGTCACAAATAAATACACTGCATCTTTTGTAATCGCATATTCAAGCAAAACCTCATCCTCTTTAAGAGGCAAGTCTTCAGGAGGGATAGGTTTAGGATAATGCAGGGCTGCGTATCTGGTGTATTTTTGCCGTAATTCTTTGATCAGATGGTCCAGTTCACCTGTCAGGATTTCCTTCCTTTCTTTAAGCCTTTTTAAAATATCTTCCCCTTTTTTATATGCATCTTCCCATTGTCTTTCTATTGCGGCAAGTTGATTAAGAAGGGACTGTTCCCGTTCTTTTAAATATGCCGGTATCTCAATACACTGGCTCTTTTTTGCCGATTCTGCCATTGCCTCAACGAGTGTTCTTGCTTTTGTGGACTCTGAAAAATAAAAGGCAGCAGATTCTAAATTTTTACCATAAGTGCTGAAATTTTTGTCTTTGACTTCACCTTTTATTGCCCTTTCGGCAAGGGTTGCGATGAGTCCCCTGTATGATCTTATTCTTTCATCCGCGCCGAGAAATTGTGATTTTTCTCCTTTAACCTTCTGTCTCATTTCTTCGATGATGTTAACTGCTTTAAGAAATTCATATGATGCATCTTTTAGCATCCCTTTGCCTTTTAATGTAAGACCGTGCAGGGTATAATACTGAATTCGGTATGGGTCAGTATCATTCCATTGTGGTGTCATTTTTTTAAGCAGTTTGATTGCATCTTCGTATTGACCTGTGGCAAGATACACCTCCACTAGTCCTGTATTCCCTCTCCAGATTCCTGTTTTTGCCTGTTCTCTCTCAGCCTCGATAAAAAATTCCTCTGCCTTTCTGTAATCTTTGAGAGCAAGATAAATAAGGCCCATATTATTCATACTTTGAGCGATATCCTCAGGAATGTTAAGTTGCTTTCTAATCCGAAGTGACTCTTTGTTGTAATTTAGTGCCATTTGATATTGTCCGAGAGTGCGGTAAAACTCAGCGATATTATTCAAGATTAAGGCTACGTCATATGGCATGTTGAGTTGTTGATATATGTTCAGGGCTTCCTCATGGTAATTGAGTCCTTTTTCATACTGACCAAGAGCACCGTAAACACCACCAATATTATTTAATGCCAATGCGATATCCTGGGGAATATTAAGGTGCCTTCTTATTTTCAAAGACGCTTCAAGGTAACTGAGTGCTTTTTCATACTGGCCGAGATAGAAGAAAGACTCTCCAATATTATTGAGTGTGTAAGCAATGTATTGCTGGTTATTTATTTTCCTGAGAACATTTAATGCTTTGTCAAAATAGATTAGAGCCTTATCATAGTGACCAAGAGAATAGTATACCATACCAATGTTGTTTAAACTTTCTGCTATGTCCTGTGGAACGTCGAACTGTTCTCTTATCGATAATGCATCTTTATGATAACTGAGTGCTTTATCATACTGGCATAGGGAGCGATAAGCTTCGCCAATATTATTTAGATCGAAGGCTATGTACTGGCGATTATTGAGTTTTTCGTCTATTTTTAGGGATTCCTCATAGTAATGAATTGCCCTTCGATGTTGACCGAGTGACCAATAAACAAGACCAATACTATTTAGATTGGCGGAAATTCCTTCAAGCTCATCGAGTTTTCGACACATTGAAAGAGATTTTTCAAAGTAAGAAAGGGCTTCTTGATATTTCCCGGCCTTGTATACTTTATCTCCAAGTTCCCAGAGCCTTTCTGCCTCATCTCCGCTTCCGGCAAAAGAAATGGCAGAAAACATCAAAAAAGAAATGAGCAATAAAGCAAAAATTTTAACCGTTTTGTTTGCAATCATTCTTTCTCTCCTTTGTATTTGTGTCATAAATCCTCAAAATCTCTATCCCACCACTGCCATCGGGAAATTTACATCACCATCAGGTAAAATAGGGGGCGTCCATGACATTTCAACATTGAAGAACCCCGCAGCCCGCAGGGATATCGACTTCTTTTCTATCCCTCGTATGATAACGCGGTGTCTTGCACCAAGGGCATCTATGTGTGCTTTTCGTGGACTGGCTGCTATAACCATTATTTGAATTGAAAGTCAATATTTCATGGACGTCCCGCATTTTCCGCTCTCACTAAATAATGATTTCTTGCCCTAATAAAAGGTGTCCCCTAATGCGCCAATATCTCCAAAAGATCGTCCTTGACAAGATCTGTGCCCCTCGGCCATATTAAGTGAGTACCCAGCCTTAAGAAACGCCTCAATGGCAGTGCGCAGAGTAATGAAGGGAGGGAGAATACATGGCAGGGCCTCTTGCGGGAGTGAAGGTCCTGGATCTCTCAAGGCTGCTTCCAGGGCCATATTGTTCTTTGATGCTGGCAGATCTCGGGGCCGACGTTCTTAAGATAGAAGCCCCCCAGGTGGGGGACTACATGAGATGGTGGGGACCCAGGGTCAAAAAACAAGGTGCCTTTTTTCTTGGCTCCTCATGAGAATCTGTGCTGACATTGTGGCAGTTGGAGTTTACCGAGGCCATGGATTATAGCCAGAGAGAAGGTCTTTTCACTTCTGTATCCTCGGGCTCTATGGCTGATCGTCTTG
>QMMN01000016.1 GCA_003647275.1 Deltaproteobacteria bacterium | reverse complement strand
CGAAAGGCCCTTGCAGCGCCGACAAAAAAGACCAAGGCCAAACAAGTAGCTGCTCCTGTGACAAAAGAAGTTAAACCTGATGAGGTCATTCCCATGGATGACGCTGATTTCAAGGACTTCTAAGCGTTACCCCCCCAATGTGCATGGTGATGGCTTTTGGGCCATCACCATGCACATAATACCACACCATTCTGGTTCAAATGAAATTTCTATCAAGGCTTGATGATATATCCAAAAAAACAGTACGGTGATTGTGAAACGATATTAATAGTGGTATAGAAATTTACTATTTTGGCTCATTTCTGTCTATTGACCGGCCTGCTTCCCGCACGCGAAGCGCTACCGCAAAGCAGACCCCCCGCCCGGGACGAATCTGTGCGGGGATACGCATAACCGGCATTCCTAACGCGACCCCTTTTCACCTTTGGGCTGTTTTCAAATTATTGGGAAAAGGTTTGTCTGCCTGTTAGTACAAAGCCAATCCTTCCAGGTCTAATTTTCCCATGGGGACACCAGTAAGCTCATGAACGATTTTGAGGATATGCTTTCGGAGGGCCTCGAAGTCTTTTTGCATAATCGATTGTGCTATATCCGAACGGCTTCCAGCAGTTATCAGTTCATATCTTATTTTGGGCAGTTTTTCCATTAACTCAGCTTTTTCTTGGTCGTTCTTAAACGGGATGGATAATGTGAAACTCACATCATGGTGGTCACCAATGGAGGATGCAACCTTGTATACAATTTTTCCCATGCCGTCAGTGCCAGAGCCGACTCCGTGTGATCCAACTTTTGGCAAAAGAAGGTAATACAAGACGACCGCCGCAACCACCAACAGCCCCCCCAAAGAAGCAAAAACGAGTACCTTGTTCTTGGAAACGAGAGCAATGAGGGTTCTAAAGGTCGGGCCTTTTTTGCCCGGCGTCTCGGGTTTCGATTGCCACTTGGTGGAACGAGATGCTTTGCCAGAGTGTTTCTTCTTGGGGTGCGCTTCCAGCTTATCAAGCTCTA
Source organism: Deltaproteobacteria bacterium (assembly GCA_003647275.1). Lineage (GTDB taxonomy): Bacteria > Desulfobacterota > Desulfobacteria > Desulfobacterales. The sequence goes on along the minus strand of QMMN01000016.1, from coordinate 42,512 downwards.
AGGTGCCCTCTGTTTTTTCTTGATTCTCCATAAACCAAAAGATGTCAGTTGTCGTTTCTATCCTATTTGCTTAAATACTATATCATTTCAATGGACAGCAGCGCGCATGCTGTACAAGGGTTAATAGTTTTACATTTTACACAGAAAATGGTATTTTGTCTATATCTAACGCATGGGTAGATTCAACAGGATACCTTCATTTAAGAAAAAAATGCGTTCAAATGACCGAAGACCCACGCCAAAACAAACTTGATCCAGCCTTTGTCAAGGAAAACATACTGCTAAACAGAAAACATTTTATTGGATACCACATTGCGCGATTGCGGGAGCTCATACGATATCTCCCTGACGAAAAGCTGGCGCTATTTTATAACATTCCCCTCCTGGTGCACATGAACTCTCCAGACCTTCCCGGATATGTGGATCATCCTTATGCCCCGCATGGCATATATCGGTTTTTTGACTCTGGTTTCTGGAAGCTTGCCAAAAAGCGCCTTCGGATCCAGGAAAAAGATGTGCACACTTTTTTGTTGAAAAGGTCCTATATTCGAGGGCTTTACCTTATGGGAAGCTCTGGGACCTTGGGCCAAACGGAGTATTCCGACTTTGACTATTGGGTGGTTATCGACAGGGGCTCGGTCAGTGAGGAACAACGGATGCTCCTTCAGCAAAAGCTTGAAAGGATCGAAGACTGGAGCAAGGAGACTTATGACCACGATCTCAACTTTTTTGTCATGGATCTTGAACAAATACGACAAAATGATTTTTCCGGGATTCATGAAAAAGGTTCATCAACAGCTCAAAAGAGCCTTTTAAAAGAAGAATTCTACCGCACGTTTATTCTGATCGCTGGACAAATGCCGTACTGGGCTATACTCCCTGCAGGTTTAAAGGATGCCGAATACAGAGCCTGGATAGAAACAGCCTCTCTGGTGAATGATGTCAATTTTGTGCCTGATGATTATGTAGACCTTGGAAACCTAACATCGATCGCAAGTGAAGAGTGTTTGAGCGCCGTGCTTTGGCAGATTTGCAGGGCATGGAAGGACCCTGTAAAGTCTCTGATTAAGGGGTCCCTCATTGCCTATTATTACTTTTTTCAAGAACAGGAAGGACTGCTGTGTGATATCGTTAAAAAGAGGTTTGCCGAACGGCGATTGGATAGCTATATTTTGGATCCCTATGCACTTCTCTTTGACAAAGCCGTCAGATTTTATGATCTCATAGATAATCAGGATGGGCTCGATTTAGTAAAGCAGTGCATTTATCTCCGATTGACAGGCTATCCCATGCCGTTACAATTGGTCGAAAACAATCCTAAACGACAAATATTGCAGCGTTATTTGAAAGCGTGGTCGTGGGGTGACGATCAGCTTGACAGGCTTGAATCGTATAGCTTGTGGACAGAAAACGATAAACTACAATTTGAGGATCGGATACTTAACAAGCTTTCCTTTTTATACGAGCTGATCTTTCGCGCAACAGGGAATCCGGAGCCCTCCCTGGGTATGTCATTTGATGACCTGACCGTGTTGAAAAACAGAACGGCGAGCTACTTTAAAAAAAGGCCCAGCAAGATCCCCCGCTGTTCGGCCTATCTTCGTGCCAAACGGGAAGCCTGTCCCCTGTTTATAGCCTATAGGAAGGATAGCTCCGGTGCCTACTTATGGGCCGTGTACGACCACATGCCTTCGGGTTCTGAGGACAATCAGGATGCCCTGTTTATTGCCCCTGAACTACTTCGCGTCTTAGGTTGGATCGTTTTAAACGGCATTTACAAGGCTGAACCTTCTTCTATTTTGTTTCAACCTGCCAAAAGCCCGATTTCGCCGAAGCAAGCCGAACGAATGCTTGAGGAGCTGGCCCGCTTTTTTTTAAAGGAAATACCGCATTTAAACTATATGCGTTCTGATCCCGTGGGGTTGAAGGTGTTTGTGGCGCTGGGTACAGACTTTTTCTCGTCCGATAATACCTTCCGTTCCGTGGATTATTTGGTGCAAAATACCTGGGGAGAAATGTCTTTTTACTCCCTTGACCTGAGACATATTGAAAACCACTTTCTAACGTGCTATGAAATAGCGAAACGAATCTGGCACTATCTGAGAAAAGCCGCGCCAGGTGAGGCCCAATACCGAGTCTATCATTCTTATGGGATTGAGAATGCCACGACAACTAGGACGATTGAGGAAATTGTGGGATCCTTCCGAGAATCCAGGGATGCCGATCTGAGGACGCATCAGGCTAAAGAGGCGGGGAAACCTTCAAAAGGGCATGATGGACGGGGGAAACCTCTCCTTGATTTACTTTAAAGGGTTGGAGCAGATAACCGTATGAACAGCACATCGTTTCTCCTGGTTGATCAGAATTCAGTCACCCGTCGGGAACTAAGGGAAATCCTCGAGTACCTGGGATATAAGGGGCTCTCGGAATCCGACAACGCAAGCGACGCGTGGACGATGTTAAGACTAAAAAGCTTTGATTGTATCATTTCCGCTTGGGAGATGCCGGAGATGTCAGGGCTGGCCTTTTTGAGGGTTGTACGAACTGATGATCGGTATGTCAATCTGCCCTTTTTCTTGACCGATTCTGCCTTTACCAAGCCTAAAGTCATTGAAGCCGGCCGAGCAGGGGTCACTGGCCTGATCGTTCACCCTTACCAGGTCGAAACCATTAAGGGTAAGGTGGCGGTTATGGCGGAAGTGATGGGTATAGGTGCTCCAAGCGAGGCTGAGATTTCCCTTGAGGAGGGCATGAAGCTGCTTGAAGCCCAAGATCACGAAGGTGCCCTGAAGATATTCGAGAAACTGATAAGTGAGGGGGAAAGTGCAGAGGTATATTACAATATCGGCTATATCAAGACCGCCCAGGGAAAATATGAAGAGGCCATTGAGGCCTTTAGAAAGGCTACACAGATTGATCGCATGTTTGCCAAGGCATACGAAGCCATGGGGCGCGCCTATAAAGCACTGGGACGGTCCAAAGAGGCAGAAGAGTCCCTGAATAAGGCAGCCGAGCTTTATCTGAGTACTGAGAAGGATGAAAATGCAGAAGAGATATTGAACGAGATCCTGGAGCTTAGCCCAGAGACAGTGAACGTTTACAACAGCCTGGGGATCCTCTATCGCAAGAAGGGCGATTTGCCAACTGCCTTGAAACAGTACATGAAGGCACTAAAAATCCACCCTAATGAGCCTCATATATATTACAACATCGGCCGCCTCCATGTTGAGATGAAGGATCTGAAGGCCGCTCAATCCTATTTTAGGAAAGCCCTGACATTTGACTCAAACTTTAAAGAAGCCAGGGAAGCCTTGGATGCCATGGAACTTGGCGCCCTGTAACCTTCGTAGAATTATTGGCCCTGAACCTCTCGAAAACACAAATATCCCTTTCAACAGCTTTCAACAGTATATCCCTCGAGATACCCCCGTATGTATTCAGATACGAAGCGCCAGGCACAAACCATCTTTTTCATGCAAATGAAGGGGGGGGAAGGGAAAGGTGGGTGCCGTCATGTCCTCTTGTCTAGTCAGGTTAATTGGGTCCAATGCTTCCTGTTTCAGCAATAAACAATCTGAAATCGTTGTTTCTGCTTTTCTTGTTTCATACTATTTACCATTTATTATAAGAAGCATTTAATGGCCCAATCGTCAGCCGGCACGAGCGAAACGAGCGAGCGGCTTGAGAGCGTTATTAGGCGTTGCCCTTATTGAGTTTTTTTACGCTCCGCCATACGAGCGGCTATGGCCTCAACAATTTTATTAGAATCCAATGTCTTATACGGTTCCATACTGTCGAGCGTTTGACGAAGAAGCAGCTCTGCTTCGTCTATGTATTTGCTCAGGACCTCGAGATTCTGGCGCTGTTCCGTGTTTTCGGCCGCTGTATTTGATTTAAAAACAGCTATCGTAATGGCAATCAATTTAAGCAATGCCATACCTTCCTGAGCAAGGTAATACGCACGAAAACCGGGAATCATCTGTTTATTGACTTCCTCGGCTATCTGTTTCATGAAGTCTTTTTCAGGAGCCTGTGGTTTTATGTGACTAGCTGATTCCTTAAGGAAGTTTCCAATCTCACCAAGCTCTTTTTGAACCTCCAAAAGCCTCCGTAAGTACCTGTCGAGCGACGAATTACCAGGATCTCGTTGGTGACCTATTTTTGTTTCGGATCGTGATCTGCCAATAATTTTGCCCAGCCAACGTAACATAACAGAATCCTCCCCTCGTCTTTTCCCTTTGTCCTCTCAGGCTGTTGCCCAAACGGCCGTGCACCTGGCACGAGGGGGGCAAACACCAAAAGAGGGCTGAAACTTGACCGGCCTGCTTCTCGCCATGCGAAGCGCTGCCGTAAGGCAGAACCCCCGCCCTGTGGGCGGGGAGCTTCATTTGTCGTAATTTGGGCAACAGCCTTTACTCAATGAACTTTAATGCAACCGAATTAATGCAGCAGTGAAATCTGGTCGGCGGTAAGACATCATCAAACACATCTCCGAGATGCACATCCCACCTGTTTCAGATCACCTCAGTTCTTATCATCCCATGGCTATTATTTATAACTGTTTCAATGTATTGCTCTGAAATCGGCAACCAAAGGCTCGGACAACCTGTTCCAGAATCAAACTTGATTTCTGAGCTGAATAAGTCATAGTCACAACACACACATTGATATATGCCTCTTCCTTTAAAGTTGTGGTGTTCGCCTGTCAAGGGTGGTTCGGTTCCTTTTTTTCGAGTAACCTCATATTGCTCTATTGCAAGTAGTTATTGCTATTCTTGATCGCTTTTCATGACTTTCTCAGGCATGTTTACTTCTTTCATTTTTAAAAATTGTGGAGTGTTTTCTGATAAGGTCTCTGTTTGCTTTTCAACAGTTGTAGCATTATCACAGGCAAGCAAAAGGCCAAAAGACAAAAAAGCAATTAGAAACAAAAGCGGTCTTCATAAGTTTATCTGTCATAAGTGCTTTCCTATGAGATACGTTGGTTGCTTTCTAGCTGGTCAGGCCAACGGGCAATGTAGCTATCCCGTCAGATGAGCCATGTTTTGTTTATCAAACGCCTACCTATAAGTATACAGAAGGCTTTTTGTATATTCTTTACAGAATCGTTGTTCTGTATAATCCAGCTATTTTTACACTTTACAAAAGCAATTCCGTACAGTCAGATATTTTGTGGTTGGATGTATTGCTCCGCGCGGTAAAAATTTTATTTCTCTCTATGTGTTTCGGGCTCATAGCGCCAGCAAGGAGGCCGCAGTGTGATTAGGGACGAGAAAGGTTCATTTCATAACAGGAGTTTTTTGATCAAAGTTTTGCTTACATGATAAGGTTACATGATAAGGCATCTAAAATTCAAGGGGAAAAATGAAAAAACGCCAGAAAAGATGCGTTGACCAAGTTCGTGAGGTTATCCGGGCGAAACATTATGCTATCCGAACTGAAGAGGCCTATCTTTCCTGGATCAGGAAGTATATTATTTGTTGCGGTTTTGTGGAATGTGGTGATTGTTTTGGTATGGGCAGGATTTTTCAAGCATCAAGCATAATGCTGCAGCATGGCTTGGCACAGGTCGTCGATGGTGTAATCCTCGGCTATAATATCGACCTCAATTCCAGTGCTATCCTGGTGGCATTCTCGCCTGTAAATACAAGATAAATCGGTCGATCCTTAAGGAGGTAAAGTCTATTTTGAAACGTACCTTGTCCAAAAGAATAAATCTATTTCAGACCATGGGTGTTAACGAAAACTCTTGCAACGCCATGACAATTTTTCCTCAGGACATTGAGAAGCTCACATGCCGGGGTGCCATCAAAATCGCTCCTTAGTTTTAGGTGGAGGCTGTTGCTTTTTTAGTGAGCGGAGATTTTAAAATTCAATGCCATGACGATATCTCCTTGCACAAAATCACCGGTGTGTTGTAGTAAGTATTTCGAATATCCTGGAGCAGGTCGAGTCCATTGTATTCGTCCATTCTAATGTCTAACACGATGAGATCCGGCTTGTGTTGCTTAATGATCTTGATGAGTCCTGCACCGTCATTGGTGGTGATGACTTCGTATCCTTCGTTCCTGAGCTCTTTAGCATAAAGCTGACAGAGGGCATCTTCATCATCGGCAACCAAGACCTTTTTCATCCTTTCGCCTACCTGAAATCTTGCCAAGTACTGTCAAAATCCATGGACTACACGAAGTTCTGGGCAATGTGGCTTTGGTTCCTCTGTTGTCTGCAGATCTTGTTGCGGCGTGAGCACCTGGGCTATCTTTTGTTTAAGTTCATCAAGGTGAATACTCTTGATCACGTAGCCGTCTGCATGAGATACCCGAGGATCATCCATGAAGCTGTCATAAGCGGTGACGATAATGACGGGCATATGGGGATATTGCCTCTTGATATCCTCGAACAGACCGAATCCCTCGGGTCCCTCCAGATAGAGATCCAAAAGAACCAGATCCGGTTGGGAAGATAGAAGGTGTTCCCTGACCGATTCGGCGTGACCGAGACTGTGCACCTGGTACCCCTCTATGATCAGTTCTTCAGAAAGGAGTTTCCGCACACATGGCTGGTCATCTATAATCAGAATGTTCGCCATCATGCCCTCCCTATTGTGTTTGTCGTAAACGACCCTGAAGTGGGACCAGCCTGACATTGCTCAAAAGTCTCACTCCCTTGAGAGCAATATGGATCTCGCAATCAGGAAACGCCGCACTGGCTAATGAAAGTAAACGGTAATCCGGCTCTGGTTGGCTGGTTACAATCACTATTTTATCCAAGGCTTGCCTACTCTTGTTCTTTTCGATTTCTGGTTTTCAAACCTCGATTTTATGGCCATAGGTCACACTTTATTCATTTTCATGAGTCTCGCCCCGTTCATATGCAAGGTGCTGTGGCTTTTCTATGCAGTACGGACGCCAGGCACAACCAAGCTGGTCACAATGGCCCCGTGCCCTGCGGAAACAATCAGGATTGTTCTCAGCACGCTGAATGCTTCTGATCAGCTCCGTCACATCCAAGAAATTCTTTTTCAAACCCAACTCTTTTGCCATCCCGTTCATCCTTTGCCATGTTTTTGGTATATGTTTCTCAGGAGAATCCGAAGCCTGTTTCACCTTCTTGGATAGCACTTTTTCGGGCAGGTTCGTTTCAGGACAATGGAATGAGAGTTTCTTATTTATTGTTTTTTTTGAACCGCAATAGCGAGCGCATTCCTCCTAGGTTCTGCCTGACGGCAGTGCTTCGCGGGCTGCGGGGTTAGCGAGCAAATCAAAAAAATGGTAAACTTCCTTACGGTCGAAGAACCCTGCAGCTTGCTGCAGGGTTCTTCAATGCCAGACTTTTCTGTTTTAGCCTTTTTCAAGTATCTATATTTTATTCGGTTTGTCCATAGAGGGAGGCATTCATTTTGGTGAGGGAAATTCCTGATAGATGGGATTTTATCCCAGGCCCAGGGGGGAAATGACTAGAACTGACTTCAAAACTTTGGTTGCAATTCATAACTAGCTGAAATTACTATACTCCAGAATAGAATAGGGGGTTGAAACAGCTTCTAACGAGGCGAGTTGTTGCTGTGAGGCTTAATCCTTCCAGAGGTCCACATCGATCAGGCCGAGCCTGACCGCATACCGAACCAATTCAATGGTACTGTGAAGGTCGAGCTTGTTCATGATATTGGCCCGGTGGTTCTCAACGGTTTTGGGGCTGATGAAAAGCTTTTTAGCAATCTCTTTGGTAGAAAGTCCTTCGGCCAGCAGACGCATGACCTGTTGCTCGCGGGAGGTTAGGCGCTCATACCTCGCATCCGTGATCTTTGTCTCCTTTTCAGGGGATTCCATAAGCTTTTTTACCACCTTATGGGAGAGGGAACTGTCTAAGAAATACTCGCCTCTTGATACGGTTTCAAGCCCCTGTAAAAGCCTGTCAGTGGCCGATTCCTTTGCCACATACCCGGTGGCCCCCGCCCGGAATGCTTCAGTGATATAATCGATTTTGGAATGGACGCTGACAACCATAACACGTGTTTCTGCCAAAAGGCTTCGTATGTTGTGGGTGACCTTAATACCGCTTTTATCCGGCAGGGATATGTCCATCACTACCAAGTCCGGCTTGAGATCCTTGGCCAACTTCAGGCCTTCTCGTCCGTTTCCAGCTTCCCCGACCACCTCGAAGCTAGGATTGCGCGCTATGAGGGACTTGAGACCTTCTCTGAATAGGGGATGGTCATCAATGATCAATATGCTCTTCTTTTGAACCACTCTTTTTCTCCTTTTTATAGGGAACCTCTATCAGAATTCTTGTGCCTTCCGTTGGACGTGATTGAATCCTCATTTTCCCTTGAAGCAGGGCAACCCTTTCCTCCATGCTCCGAACTCCCATCCGTTTTTCATTCAATGCTGTGACTAACTGGTTTTTCACATCAAAACCTTTGCCATCATCTTCAATGCGAAGGATGATGTTAGGGAAAGATGCAACCAGCCTGATAGTCACATGGCTGGCCTCAGCATGTCTCTTGATGTTGTTGAGAGCCTCTTGAATCAAGCGGTACACATTGATTTCAGTATCAAAATCGAGTCTTAAGTCATCCATGCCGGCGGAATAGAAGTCAACGCTTAGTCCACTCTTATCAGAAAAATCCTCGCAATACTGAAAAACGGTCCGGAGCAGCCCCAGTTGATCTAGACCGAGGGGACGTAAATCATATGCCAGATCCCGGACAGCTATGATGGTTCCCTGAAGTGTTTTGGACAGTTCTGAAACCCTTTGCCTCGTCTCAGGAGGTGCTTCTGACTGATTATCAAAAAGGGTGTCAAGGCCAATTTTCAGTGTGGAAAGGTCTTGGGCTAAATAGTCATGCAAGTCACGAGAAAGCCTTTGCCGTTCACTTTCTTGCACCTTTATAAGTTGTTGGCTGAGGGTACGAATATGCTGTTCAGCCCGCTTACGCTCGGTGAGTTCCAGATCCAATTGTTCGGTTGTCTTGGCCAGCTCAGCGGTGCGCACTTCAACACGCTGTTCCAGCTCATCATAAGCCTTTTGCAGCGCCTCCTCTGCCCGCTTTCGTTCAGCGATTTCTTCATTGAGCTGCTGTGCATAGATGATGGATTGGTCATAAGCAACTTGCAGTCGGCGAGTAGTTTCCCGCGGCGCCTCCTCTGCCCGCTTGCGCTCAAGAGCTTCTTTTTCTAGTTCCTTGACCCTTTGTTCCAATCCTTCATAGGTTGGCTTTTTCTCCATTAGAACGCCCCCCTGTTGGTCTTAAGAGCAGATCATTTGATACTACCTTACGGTTTGATACTACCTTACGGCGATATTCGTGTTTTGTGGAGAAATTTTGGAGATGGAAGGGATTATCGACCATAATGTTGGAGGATGGCTTGGCCCAGGCCGCCGATGGTGTAATCCTTGGCTATAATATCGACCTTGAATCCGAGTTTTCTAGCGGTGTCTGCCGTAATCGGGCCGATGCTGGCAACAGTGACCCCTTGAATTAAGCTTTCAAACTTTTCAGGTGGCAGGAGGGCCTTGAAGTTTCTGACTGTAGAGGAACTGGTGAAAGTCAGGAGATCGATGGCGCCTTCTTCCAAGCGCTTGATCAGCACGTCAACGTTTTCGCTTGCCTGCTCGGTCTGATAGGCAGCGATTTCATCCACAACGGCACCCATTTCCCGGAGTTCTACGGGGAGGACAGGTCGCGCTTCCTTGGCTCGGGGTAGTAGCACCTTCTTTCCATTCATAGGCTCATTTTTAAAGGCTTCTACGATCGATTCGGCCTGATAGGTCTCCGGGATAATATCACACTTGAGGCCGAAATCCTGCAACCGCTTTGCCGTGGCCGGACCGATGGCTGCTGTGCGAACGTCCCTTAGGGCGCGCACGTCCTTGCCTTTTGCATAGAGACGCTCAAAGAAAAAACAGACCCCGTTCACGCTGGTGAAAACGAGCCAGTCATAGGTGCCAATGTTATCTATGGCCGTATCCAGGGGGCGCCAGTCCTCTGGAGGTACAACCTTGATAGTGGGGCATTCCAGGCACTCGGCTCCCAGGTCTGAAAGCCGTTCTACCAGTTCGCTTGCCTGGGCTCGTGCCCTTGTGACCACCACGGTACGGCCAAAAAGGGGCCTTTTTTCAAACCAGTTCAAGATGTCCCTGAGTTTAATTACCTCACCCACAACAATAATGGCTGGTGGTTTAAGACCGACGGCTTCCACCTGCGCCACGATATCGTCAAGGGTTCCCACCACCGTAGTTTGCTGAGAGGTGGTCCCCCAGCGTATCAGGGCCACTGGGGTTTTCGGGTCACGGCCTGCTGCCATGAGTTGTTCTGTAATACCGGGGAGGTTTTTGACGCCCATCAAAAAGACCAGGGTACCCACGCCGGTGGCAAGCTTGGACCAGTCGATCGAGGAGTGCGCTTTAGTGGGGTCTTCATGGCCGGTGACAAAGGCCACGCTGCTCGTGTATTGACGATGGGTGAGGGGTATGCCGGCATAGGCCGGTGCAGCTACGGCCGAGGTCACGCCAGGCACGATCTCAAAAGGGATCCCTGCTTTGGCCAGCAGTTCGGCCTCTTCGCCACCTCGACCAAAGATGAAAGGATCTCCCCCCTTGAGACGCACCACCATATGGCCTTGCTTTGCCTTTGCCACGATCAGTTCGTTGATCTTATCCTGAGGAAGGGTGTGATCGCCGCCCTTCTTGCCAACGTAGATGGTTTCAGCACTTTCTCGTACATATTTCAGGAGCTTGGGGGCTGCCAGGAAATCATAGATCACCACGTCCGCCCGTTTCAGGCACTCTGCGCCCCTGACGGTGATGAGATCCGGGTCGCCAGGCCCGGCACCAACCAGATAGACTTTCCCCTGTTTCATGTTGCCAAATCGTATCCGTTCATGGGGCAAGCTATTACGCCAAATCCTGCACAGCTCTGCCCAGGATGTCCTCCAGGATTTTTCTGCCGCCCCTTTCAAGCAGCTGGTTAGCCAGTTCCACCCCGAGCTTTTTATGTTGGTCTACAGGCCCTGTGATCGCCTCGCGAAGGAGAACAGAACCATCCACTTCGGCCACAAGACCTGTGATTTCAAGCTCGTCCCCAACGACTTTTGCCCGGGCAGCGATAGGGACCTGACAGCCACCCTCAAGCCGGCCCAGAAAAGCCCGTTCGCTTTCCACGGCCAGGCGTGTTTCCCTATGGTCCATGGGTGCGATAAGACGCTGAGTCGACTCATCATCTTCTCTCACCTCAATTGCCAGTGCTCCCTGTCCGATGGCAGGAAGTATAATGGCTTCGGGAAGATATTCTGTAATGCAGGCTTCCAGTCCAAGCCTTTTGACACCGGCTGCTGCCACGATGATGGCATCCAGACCCTCTGTTTCCAGTTTTCGTATCCGGGTCTCGAGGTTGCCTCTCAAGGGGTGCACTGTGATGTCCGGTCTGACATGCCGAACCTGGGCTCCGCGTCTGAGGCTGCTACTTCCAAGGCGAGCACCGTTTGGCAGGTCTTCAAATGAGTGGCCGTTCCTTGAAATCAGAACATCCAGCGGATTTTCCCGTTCGGGCACGGTGCCAATGCAAAGCCCTGGCGGGATCTCAGCCGGCATATCCTTCATGCTGTGGACGGCAAGGTCGATCCGGCCTTCTAACAGGGCTGTTTCAATCTCCTTTACAAAGAGTCCCTTCCCCCCGACCTGTGCAAGGGGGACATCAGTAATCTTGTCCCCTTTGGTTTTGATCTTGACCAGTTCGGATTCATATTGGGGATGGAGAGCAAGAAGTCGGGAGCGGACCCACTCTGCCTGCCATACGGCAAGGGGGCTTCCCCGTGTGCCAATTCTGATGATATTCATTGTCAATGTAATAGTTAATAATCATTTGGGATAAGGAAAGCCGCTTCTCTTCGGTCTCCAATGCCTTTAGGCGGTATCCAGTTATCATTGGTGGAAATGGCTGGAGGCCTATGTTCAGCGGCTTTCCTTATCCCCTGAACCTTTGCTTGTTAATGGCCACAGGTGCTGCAGCTTGAGGCGCTACAGGAGGTACAAGCAGATCCCTTGGAACTCGAGAACTGACCATCACTCTTATGACTAAAAGCAGAGAGAAGCTTTTTGACCTTCTTGCCGTTGCAGGCGGGGCAAGTGATTTTCTGATTTCCAAGGACCAGGACCTCGAAATCCTTGTTACATTTCATACAGTGATATTCAAAGATAGGCATTTTGTTGTTTCCTCACAAAGATACGATTCTTTTTACACAATATAAAACGATATGGCCTGTTTGTCCAGGCCCACTCAACGGACGACTGACATTATCCTCAACGGGCAGACCGGTCGATTTTCTCAATCACGGCTGCTGCAAGGATGGGAAACATAATTTCATGGTGACCGATAAGCGTATAACCTTTACCGCCCATGCTCGTGGGTCGTCGGACGACATTCGTGGTCGGGCGGTAGTGCTGGATAAAATCCATATTCACGGTCGTAAACCGCTCTACCTTGTGCCCCACGTTCCGTGCCAGGGTCAGTGCTTTTAAAAAGACTTCGGGCAGGATTACGGCAGAGCCGACATTCATATACACCCCATCCTCCAGTGCTGCGACCACTGAGGCAAATCGCCTGAAATCGAGATGGCTTGCCTTTCCAGCGGCCTCAGGGTCGAATCCGGGATGGATGTGAATAATGTCGGTCCCTATGGCCACGTGGACGGTTGCAGGCACCTGAAGTCGTGCCGCAGTTGCCAGGATGCTGTCTTGGCCAAAAGGGAGGTTTTCTTTGATGATCGCACGTCCTACAGCTTGACCGAGCCCTAAATTCTCATTTCCGGCTTTGGAGATGGCACGGTTTAAGAAATCTGCCGTCTCCTTTGCCATGCCAAAGGCGCCATGTCCCAAGCCCTCAAGGACATCTTCAGAGGTCCTGCCGATCATGGCGAGCTCAAGGTCGTGTATGATGCCTGCTCCGTTCATGGCAAGGGCGGTGATAACGCCACGCGCCATGAGATCAGTCACAATCGGGTTGAGGCCTACCTTAATGACGTGGGCACCCATGCCCAGGATCACATTCTTTCCACTCCTATGGGCCTTTGCAATAGCTGTAGCGACTGCCTTAAGATTCCTGGCTGCCAGGATATCCGGGAGTCGCTCCAAAAAATCTGTCAGCGCCCCTCCTGGGTTCCATGGATGAGCAAAATCCGCCCTGTCCACCTTGCTTTTCCGGGATGCTAGGGGATAGGTTTTTAAGGCGGTCAGATTTATGGGTTTAAAAGGTTTATCCATGGGAATCAACACAGAGAATTATTTCTCACAGGGCTCACAGAGCTTCAGAGTCCTTGCCCTAAATCCTTTTTTCCTTTTGCACCTCAATTAAGTTGCCATGAAACTTTCAGGGAAAAGGATTCGGTCCACGAGGTCGCAAAGAATATGTCCAACGATTATATGGGTTTCCTGGATACGTGGAGTTGCCTGGGAATCCACAATCAAAGCAAGGTCGCAACAATGACTCAATTTACCGCCATTGCATCCTGTCAGACCCAGGGTGTAAAGGCCCATCTTGCGGGCCGTTTCCACAGCAAGAAGTACATTTTTGGAGTTGCCACTGGTGCTGATTCCCCAAGCTATATCGTCCTTTCTTCCAAGGGCCTTGATTTGTTTGGAAAAGACCTCGTCGAAAGAATAATCATTGGCGATACTGGTCAAGATAGAGGTGTCGGTGGTGAGAGCGAGTGCTGGCAGGGGTTTACGCTCCACAGTAAAACGGTTGACAAATTCTGCCGCAATGTGCTGGGCATCGGCGGCGCTGCCTCCATTGCCAAAGATCAACAACTTATAGCCGGCCGCAAAGCATGTCGCCAGACGTTGAGCTACTGTGAGAAGCCCCTCCATGTTCTCTTTGATGAAGCGTTCCTTGACTCGAATACTTTCTTCAAGCGCTCTTAAAACAATATCTTTCATAGAAGTCGTTTACCATCAAATTTGAGGGCGTGTATCCACCTATAACATCAACTATGCCTTGTCAACCGACAGCTCCATGGCGTCCTCTGCCTCTCGTATGCGTTTGCTGCAATCCTCGCCAAGCTCCGCTGCCATCTTGAACTGCTCCAGGGCCTTCTCATAGTTCTTTGCTTGAAAGTAAAGTTTGCCCAGTCGGTATCGATAGAGCCCATTATTTGGATCAATGGTGGTACTCTCTCGACACAAGACAATGGCGATTTCGATGTTTTCACCCAAAACCCCGTAAAGATGGCCAAGAGCACTTAAGCTCTTTGCATCAGTCGGTTTCCGTTTAATCGCCTTTTCATAGGCCTTGGCCGCCTCATGAAATCTCTCTTTTTCCAGATAACAATCTCCCAGGGCTCGGAACATGCGTGCTGCTTTGGGCAAGCCCTTGGCCGCATTTTCGAAATACTCAAGGGCCGCATCGGTTCGGCCCATCTCTCGATAGCACATGCCTATCTGATAGGCCACCTCGGGATTCTTTCCGTCAAGGCTGTGGGCCTTCAGAAACAGGTCAAGTGCCTTATCCCGATCTCCTTGTTTAAGGTGGGCAAGCCCAAGGTTGTAAGTGGCCATCACATCTTTTGGATCAAGGCGGGCGGCTGTTTCAAAGGCGTCAATAGCCAGGTCGAACTTGCCCTGAACACCGTAACAAACGCCAAGACTATTATGGACATTCACATTTTGAGGGTCCACTATCAGGGCTTTGTTGAATTCCTGAATAGCCCCATCAATGTCCCCGTATTGATACAGCTTGTCAGCGCTGATGTTCAAGCTAACGGCATCAAATGGTGTCACGGTGTTTGGTCCAAAAAAGGCAGCATGATCCAGAGCCTTTTGGGCATTGGCCAGGATGCTCGTTTTTTCGAAGGGCCAAAAGGGATATACAGCCACCCCAATCGAGACGGTCTCTTTGCCGACGAGGTCAAGACGCCGCTGGATTTCCTTTGCCAATTGCACGGCGTTTGCCTCGTCTATATCAGGACAGAAACATGCAAATTGTTCCTGGTCGAGTCGCCCCCACTTTATGGCCCTGGTTTTGCTCAGTCCATCTATAATGCGTGCCAGCCTGACAACCACGTCTGATGTAATATCTTTTCCAAGGTGTTCCAGCATCTTATCAAAATCGTCAATACGGATGATCAGTACAGCGGATTGGCCACTTGATACCACAGATGACTCAAAAAGATCATGGAATGCCTCACCCACTGGCATCTGCGGAAAGGCCTCTTTCAAGGTGTTTTCTCCAACTAAAGGCTGTTCCACTTACGCCTCCGCGACAATCTTCTTGAATGTTGATGCAATGATGGCAAGCTCTTCATCCTGAACGGTACGCACGTCCATCACAAACAGATCGTTTTCAATGCGCCCGATAATAGGCGGGGTCGCTTCCCGCATGATGCGTTCTATATGATTTGCTGAGAGGCCTTCTATCCTGACACCCACGCACTTGGTAGGAAGTTCCTGAAGGGGGAGGGCACCCCCACCCACCCGGGATGAACCCTTTATGAGAACAGTTTTCAGCCGGTCACTTCCCAGTTTCTTTAATCGATTCTGGAGCCGTCTTGCCTTTTTCGAGATCAGGGTGGGAGGAAGGGTCAGCATGCGAAGTGTGGGAATAGAAGAGATGGCTTGCGTTTCATCACGATACAGGTGCAGCGTGGCTTCCAGGGCAGCCAAAGTCATCTTATCGATTCTGAGGGCCCGGTTGATGGGGTTTTGCTTGATGCGCGCAAGAACATCTTTTTTGCCAACAATGATCCCTGCCTGGGGCCCTCCCAGCATCTTGTCACCGCTGAAGGTAACCACATCGGCGCCAGCTGCTATGGTCTCCTGAACCGTGGGTTCTTTCATGAGGTCGTATTTTGAAAAATCAACAAAGTTGCCGCTGCCTAAATCTTTCATGACAGGAAGGTGATACTTGGCTCCCAGGGCCACCAGATCCTGAAGAGACACTTCAGCCGTAAAACCTACCATGCTATAGTTGCTGGTATGGACCTTGAGCAAAAGCGCTGTCTCGTCACGAATTGCCCTTTCATAGTCTGATAAATGAGTCCGGTTGGTCGTGCCTACCTCAACCAGCTTGGCACCACTTCGGGCCATCACGTCCGGTATGCGGAATGAGCCTCCAATTTCCACCAGCTCACCCCTTGAAACGATTACCTCTTTTCCTTTTGCCAGGGTTTCCAGAGACAAAAAGACCGCTCCGGCATTGTTATTCACCACTATGGCAACTTCAGCACCACTCAACTCGCACAAAATATCTTCTACGCAGCTATACCTGGACCCCCGTGCCCCTTTTTCCAGATCGAATTCAAGGTTCGAATACTGGCTCGAGATCTCGGCCACACGCTCGGCCACACGCTTGGGGAGCAAGGAGCGGCCCAGGTTGGTGTGAACGACCACGCCGGTGGCATTAATCACGCGCTTCAGCTTGAAGCCCATCGCTTTTTTCACAGCCTCTTCGGTCAGGTGCAAAAGTTGGCTGTCTGAAAACAGGGCCTCATCCAGAAGTTCATCGCCAGCGAGGATCCTTGTGCGAAGTCGGTCGAGGGTGGTGCGGATCGACCGTACCAACACGGCTCTGGGTACACCATCTTCCACCGGCTGTGTCTTGTCCCACAACTCAAGAACATGGTCTACGCCCGGAAGTTTCCGTAACAGGTTCTGCTGTATTGGATCCACGGCTTTCCCCCTCAAAACATAATATTCTCTATGTTTCTGTTTTCTTTGGGTTCATATCACATTTTGGTCAAACTTGCCACGGCAAAAAAAGAGTCGCCCCATAGCCAACTTTTACCTTGCAATTGAGTATGCGCGCCATTATAGTCGATAAACCTGCGTTGTGGTCCCCGTCAACGAGGTCGTTTCCATCCATAAATGGCTCTTTTTCCGATGAGCTTTGTTCTCTGCGGGTTTTCGTTTGCCTGCCCTTTGGAATCCAAGGCTATTCCACTGGGGGCCGTACGCTGTTGAGGCGAGGGGCAAGAGGATAGAGGCACAGGGCAAGTTTCTGTTTCCCATTGCCTAATGATTTTGTGGCCATAGGATGGGCTATGCCCACCAAAACGACTGGATCATAGCGACTTGATGTCGCATCGGCCATAGGTGGAATCGTAAGATACAGACTGGATTTATAAACCAATATTTAGTATCAAGTATTCACCATCTAGTCTGCCCGAAAGGCAGTAAGTTCATTGTAACCTCTGTGAATGCATGAACAGCGGGATTGAGTGCTAATCATGGCCATTGTCAGGCATAATAAATGATCGATCTGATTATCATTGTTGGGTATTTTTCCATCATGCTCTTTGTGGGCTGGTGCAGCCGGCGTCAATCTGCTGAATCCTACTGGGTGGCAGAACGTAGATATCATACAAGCCGGGTGACCGCCTCTCTGGTGGCAACCATCTTTGGGGCATCCTCCACGATGGGCATTATTGGGTTGGGCTATTCCCGTGGGTTGACCGGTGCCTGGTGGTCACTGATCGGAGGGATTGCCCTCATCCCCTTTGGTTTCTTTTTGGCCTCGCGGGTTCGTGCCCTCAATGTCTATACCCTCCCTGATATCCTGAAAAGCGCTTATGGCCAGGGGGTGGCTCTCCCTGCCGGGCTCATGATTGCCCTGGCCTGGTGTGGGGTGATAGCCGCCCAGTTGATTGCCGGAGGACGACTCCTGTGCGGCATTTTTTCTCTTGACTTCCAGTTTGCGCTTGGAATTGTTGCGATTGTATTCATCGTGTATACCTTCTGGGGGGGACAACTTTCCGTCATCAGAACCGACTTTTGGCAGCTTGTCCTTTTTGTTGGCGGGCTTTTGGTTTCCCTGTCCTTCCTCGTTTCATCCCTTGGTCTTCAATCTGGCATCTGGGAACAGGTGCCTTCAGAACATTTGCGTTTTCCAGTCTCTACAGCATTTGGCTGGTATGATGTGCTGGTTTTCTATCCGCTCATTGTTGGGCTTCCTTACCTGGTGGGGCCGGATATCTATTCGCGGGTCCTGTGCGCAAAAAACAATCAAGTTGCTCGAAAATCTGTGTTCCTTGCTGCTTTGGTCGTCATACCCCTTTCTTTCTTATTGGCCTTTTTTGGGATATTGGCTCGTGCGAAATTTCCGGGAATCCCTGCTGAAGCTGCATTGCCAGAAACCCTTAGCGTTCTCATACCAGGGGGACTCAAGGGTCTGATTGTGGTCGGCTTTCTAGGGGCTATCATGTCCTCTGCTGACACCTGCCTCATCTCTGCTTCGACCATCCTTTCCTTGAATGTCATTCGTCCACTTTATGGGGCCTCCAAGGAACAGCACCTAAGGGTCACCAGGGGGGCGCTTCTGGCCGTGGGGGGCACTGCTTGGCTTATTGCCAGCCAGCAGCAGGGGATCATTTCTTCGCTGCTTCTTGGGTATACGGTGTTTGTGGGAGGTGTTGTTATCCCGACGTTGGCCACCTTTTACCAGCAGCGCCTCAAAATGACATCCGCGGGGGCTCTCGGAGCCATTGTGGTTGGAGGTAGTGCGGCTATCCTGGGAAAGATCCATGGCGGGACCCTTGTGAAGGCCGTCCTCACAAGCGAGGGGGATGCCTTTTTACGGCATGTACTTGGTCCCCAATACTTAAGTATCCTGCCGATTATTCTCTCTTTGGTGGCTATGGTGGGGGTGAGCCGGATTACGCGTTCATCATGATCCCATTTTGCAGGTCACTTAAGAAAACAAATCCCTACATGGGAGGGATGAAACAGGGTGTCCTAAGACACCCAACATAAGAAGCCTAACTGAAAAGCGGGCAGCATTAACCTTTCCTTTCAAGTATCTTTCCAACCTGATAGATGATCTCTGTAGCTGTTGCCTTGTCCTTAAAGACAGGCCCCTTTTTGGCATTCACCTTTATCCTTGTTGCTTTTGATGTCACCCGTTCCAAGTTGATGATGATATCAAGTTCCTCTGTAGCAGCTTTTATCTTCCTACCCGTTTCGGCCTTGCTATCACTTATAAGCTTTATATCCATCTTCTTTAAGGCTAGGGTCGTTGCCTTATCTACCCTGTCTATGGAAAAGTTAAAGGTCCTGTATGCGACATTGGTGAGTGTGTAAGATATCCCGGCCCCCCCCACCTGAGACAGCCACCGCAGCACAGCCTGAGATGAGAGGAAAAATTAAGAGAACCAACAACCTTCTGAAATAAATCATAGCCTTTTCTCCTGATTTATTTGCGTTTTTTGCTTATATCGGCTGTTAAAGTGTCTTAAGCCTATTGCGTTAGTCCCTAGTTTCAAATTAATCGTTACAACTAACACGTTCCAGCTTGTCTCTGACGTTCGGGAGGTCAATCAAATTTCTTAATGAGAACGATCATAAGAGCTTCTTTGTGCTGAAAGTAAGAGAACTATTTATACGATTATATACGATTGAAAATCAACTCCTAATTGATTTGGGCTTTTGGTTAAGGTCATTTGACCGGCTTGCTCCCCGGACGCGAAGCGCTGCCGTCAGGCAGAACCCCCATCCGGAAGCACGGGGGTCGGCTTCACCTTCTTCGGAGGTTGTACGAATTTTTCCCGTTGGAGGAGGTTGAGGCGATTCCTCCCCAGACACTCTTGAAAAAGCCCCAAGTACTTAAATTGTCTATGACCGTGAATTTCAACTTAAACCGAAAATTGGATAAAATTTATGAATATACAGCAATTTATATGACCAGTTATGGTGAGTTTTTTTGCAGGGTTTTCTTTGATAACAAAGGGATTTCTTTTGTGGAAGGTGCCTTGCACAGGTTAAAAGAACAACTTAATCTCCCAATTTTTCCCGGCCAGGTGGGGTTTTACATTCCTCGATTAGCCCGCAGATGTATCAGGTAAGGCAGGAAACCATTTTTTGATCCGGTCCGGGATAGAAATGTGCTTGCAGCCGATTTTACAGCCTTTTCAATAGCCTCTCGTGAATGTTGTCAAATCCCCCGTTGGACATGATGAGGATGACGTCCTGAGGCTCTGCAACCTTTACCAGATACTCAATAATGGCTTCAGTATCCGGGAAATAGAATGCCTCTTTGCCCTGGTTTCTTAGATCCTGGGTCAACTGCTCTGACGAGAACCGCTCTTCAACTGGGATCTTGTCTAGCAGGGGTGGCTTTCGGATGCAGATCAGATCTGCATCATGAAAGGACTCAGGATATACTTTTTGAAAGACGTTACGCCGGCTCGAATTGGTCCGTGGTTCAAAAACAGCGATGATCCTTTTGTTTGGGTAAAAAGAACGGACTGCGACAAGGGTTTCTCTCACCTCAGTGGGATGGTGGGCAAAGTCATCCATAACAATGATGCCGCGCTTGATTCCTCGCACCTCCTGGCGACGTTTGATGCCCTCGAAGGTCTCGAGTGCCCGCGCGAGGATATCCGTTGGTATTCTTAAATCATTGGCCACAGCAATAACGGATAAGGCATTCAAGAGATTGTGATGCCCCATAAGAGGTATTTGAAACATCCCAAAGGGCTCGCCCCGTCTTATGACTTCAAAACGGCTCCAGGGCGGATCAAAGTACACGTTTTCAAGGCGCCAAGGCGATCTTTTCACAGTACCGTATAATGCCGTCCAGCAGGGGGCCTGGCCGACAAGCTCTCTTACGATGGGGTCGCCATCATAGCCAACGAGAAGGGCCTCCTCTGGCATGGCCTGGACAAAGGCGGAAAAGGCCTTTTTTACATGGCCTAAATCCCGGTAAATGTCGGCGTGGTCAAATTCCACGGTGGTGAGAATGGCATGAGATGGTGTGTAGTGGAGAAATTTTGGCCCTTTGTCAAAGAAGGCAGTGTCGTATTCGTCTCCTTCCACGACAAAGTAAGGACCAGTACCTACATTGTAATTGCGATTAAAATTTTTCAGAATTCCTCCCACCATAAAACCAGGGTCAAGACCAGCCATGGCTAAAACCCAGGCCAGTAAAGCTGAGGTCGTGGTCTTTCCGTGGGTTCCTGTTACGACCAGAGCCCCCTTCCTATGGGTAAAGAATCGATTTAGGGCCTGCGGAAATGAACAATAGGGAAGGGCCATGTCGAACATGGCTACCACTTCGGGGTTATCCCTTGAGACAGCGTTACCGACCACGACAAGATCCGGGCGATGAGCCAGGTTTTCTGGCCGAAATCCTTCGGCGATCTGTATGCCGTGTTCTGCGAGAAATGTACTCATGGGTGGATAAACATGTTGATCTGAACCGGTCACTTTAAATCCGGCTTCTTTGAGCATGCCAGCCAGAGCCCCCATCCCTGTGCCACAGATGGCCATGAGATGAATACTTTTGACCTTTTTTGGAATCCTGTTGAGTTGCGGGTTCAATGATTTCAGTCCCTTTCTTCTATTTTTCCCCCTTAGTTCGCAGTCCCTTTGTCCTGTTTATCAGGCCCTAAGATGCAGGATCAGTCATGCCACCTCGGACGGGCCAAACGAAAAAATCAGTGTTTGGCTTATACCCCACTCCGATGACGCCGTCCACCATATAGAGCACCCATGCATACCGAGGGTCATAGGTGCTCGTGGTCGATGACCAGTACCATGCCTGCACGCCCTCAAAAGGGTGACCAGCAGGCAATGCCGGTGTATGCGATGCCATGTCAGTGAGACTTTCCATCTCCCGTATATTTGGCAGACGCCAATCCCCATGTGCGTAAGCCTTTGCTGCATTCATTTCCTTGATCGTGTCCAGGGCTAACTGCCAGTTTACCGGCTTTGCAGTGGTGTTTGCGTTCCTGGCCCAGATAAGTCCTGTGAGATTGTCTAAAACGGTTTCTCTCATCAGGGTATACCGCCTTTCGGGCCAGGTTCCACCCCTTTGAAGCGCGCCATCCTGTCCTGTGTCTGCACACGGAATCACCTCACCAGATTCGTTGAAACAGGTTTGTTGCCCCGTACGGGGGAGGTCCAGCACGCCTCTTTGACCACCCCGCACAGGCCAGACCATGTAAGATCCGTGTTTCATACCTTTAAAGACCCTAGCGCCTCCTAAATGCACATACCAGGCCTGGGAGGGAAGCCGGGCACATGTGGTAGACGTCCAGTAGTAACCCGAAAATACATTGATAAAGGAATGGTTCTCAGGAAGGGCGGGGTTAATATTCACATGGCTTACAACGCTAAAGAGCTCTCGGCGATTGGGTAATCTCCAGTCGCTGAATCCGTAGGCCTCAGAGGTGTTCATGCCTTTAACGTAGTCCAGTGCCTCCTGCCACATCAACGGAAACTCCGCTGGGCTGGCATCCTTGGTCCACATCAGGCCGGTGAGCTTATCGAGTACCGTCTGATCATGTTGAAGGAATCGTGGTTGCGGCCATGTGACGCCCACCCGTAGGCCGCCATCCTGCCCTGTGCGAGCACAGGGCACCGTGGCGCCCGCCATGTCATAGCACGCTGTTTGATCAGTCTTGAAAACAGTGGTCTTCACAAACGGTTTTCAGCGATATCCTTCCCCGGAATGGTGAACCGCAAAAGCGAGCGCATTCCCCGCAGGTTCTGCCTGACGGCAGCGCTTCGCGTTCGGGGAGCAAGCCGGTCAAGGCCATTGCATGAAGCTCCGGTGTAGGAATAGCATTGAACCCTTGCGAAATTCGAGATTATGCTAAGGTCCTAAAACATCGGGGCGAAAAAGAATCGTCCCTCTTTTTCCCTGAAGGTTTATGCCGAGCTACAGGCAACCGTACTGACGATCCTTTTGTTTGATTCGAGCGTTTGGTATAAGACAAATGTGCTTATTTGGTCTTTTTGTTTTGCTTCGGATATCTTTACCTTATGGATGATCAACAGTTTCGTCAACTCCTGAATTGCTTTGCCCTCTCCTGGGATGGCTACCGAAAGGTCAGAAAAGGGGTCAAAAAGCGCGTTCGCCGCCATATGCAGCAGTTGGGTTGCCGAACTATGCAGGCGTATTTGTCGGCGCTGAATCAAAACAAAGAGGCGAGGCAACATTGTGAATACCTCCTGACCGTTTCCATCAGCCGTTTTTTTCGTGTCCAGGATTTTTGGCAAGCCCTTGAAAATAAGATATTGCCCACGATCATCAAAGAAAATAGACACAGAGTTAAAGTTTGGTCAGCAGGTTGCGCCTGCGGAGAAGAGGTGTACAGCTTGAAGATCTTGTGGGATATGCTTGGCGGGCGTTTTCAGCGCCTGCCCGAACTTGAAATATGGGCTACTGACATGAATCCCGCCTATCTCAACAAAGCCCGGACTGGCATCTATCCCCGCAGTAGTCTCAAAGAGATACCAGAGGCATTACGCAAGATCTATTTTAGGCCTCAGGCCAAAGGGCGCTTTTATGCAGTGTGTGATCCCCTGAAGAAGCAGGTTGTCTGGCGGGTCCACAACCTGTTTTTCGATCCTCCCGGGCGTGACTTTCAACTGGTCTTTTTGAGAAACAGTCTCTTGACCTATTATCAAGATGAGCTTAAAGAGCCTGCTTTTCAGAAAGTGCTTGACAGTTTGGCCCAGGGTGGATTTTTGATTATTGGATCGCACGAGAAGATACCGCCGGGGGCCCGAGGGCTTTTACTCTTTGGTCACCATCCATACATTTTTCAAAAGGAGGCTTAATAGGACTTCAGGTGATGTCAGTCGATTGTTATCCGTTGTCTATTTTGCTGAAAACTGGAGATTTGCCAAAATCGTAAGGGGCTCTCTATTCGAAGTGAAACACTGGCTTAGGAGAGCATATAAGTAAAAGAAGACTTTTGTCTGAGACAGATGTGATAAATTTCAGAAATTAATTGAGGGGCTAACTCCCAAATTAAGTGCTTCTATCAGTTCAATCGGAAGAAAAGCAAAAAACGACTAACAACAATCAACGGACATTACCAGAATTCAAATGACAGCCCGGAATATTTTTGTTACCGGTCCCCCTCGATGTGGCAAATCGACCCTGATCGAAAAGCTTATCCTGCGAATCGAAAAGCCGATGACAGGTTTTTTTACGCGGGAGATAAAGGAGAAGGGCCGAAGGATCGGATTTTCCATAACCACCCTTGATGGCAAGAAGGGTGTGCTCGCTCACGAGAATATGAAGAGCCGATTCAGGGTGGGTAAATACGGGGTGAACCTAGAGGACATTGATCAGATTGCGGTCCCATCCATGTTACCTGCCAAACCGGATGAGATCGTGGTGATTGATGAAGTGGGCAAGATGGAGTGTTTTTCTTTGCTGTTCAGGCAGACCTTAATGAAGATACTCGATTCAGACCATCAGGTGATCGGTTCTATCGCGCAAAAAGGAGATCGATTCATACAAAAAATCAAAGCGCGGGATGATGTTTTGCTGGCTAATATGTCTGAGAAAAACAGAGACACACCGGAGCTCTTTTCTCTGTTGTTGTCGGCGCTTCATTACAACTAGTTTCAAAACCTTTTTTCGAGCCAATTTTGACCATTTTGTAAGAAGTTTTTAGCGAAGTGGAGCGTAAAAAATTGTAACTGTTTGAGGGCGTTAGCCCGTGTTAGCGCATGGGTTGCGGCTGACGCCTTGGACAGAGGCACTACGTGCTACAATTTTAGCGAAACGAGTTTAGAACTTCTCAAAATGGCCAAACAAGCGAGAGGAAGGTTTTGGAACCGCTTCTAGTTTCCGCTAGACAGCCTCTTCCATCCGGTTGAGAATATACGAAAGATTTTCCATAAGCCCGGCGTCTAGCAAATCATCTGCAGAACTCGTGGTCTCCTTTAGCTTCCGTTGACGCTGCCAGCAAGGCGGGTGTTTTGCCTTTCGGCCGTGCTTCGCGTTGGGGCAAGAAGGCTGGTCAAATATACATATCAGAGCATTGCCATCTGTAAAAATTTCTGTCATCTGTTTGGCCTCGCTGTGAACGACTCTTGTGTTGACAAAGTTCACGGTCATGATAAAAAAGATTAAAAGTTAAAAGACTGTGTAATGGTTCACTACCCCATGAACACTTACGAAACGATTGTTCAAAAAGCTGCGGATTCAGCTTTCAAACAGAAAACCATGAATCTCCAAAAGGACAAGGGTACGGAGTTCAAATGGACGCACCAGCACAAAGAACCGGCATTGAAGCGTATCTTATAGGCATCCTCAAACGGTCGGAAAAGTTGTCTTATTACGCCCGGTCCAGGGGATGGGGCTTTATCATGACCTGGGCACACAGGATTGCCGGGCTTATACTGGTCCTCTACATGCTTTTTCATATTTATACCCTTTCGGCGCTTTACGAACCTGCGGCTTTTGTTTCAAAGATGAAATTTGTTGACAATTTTATTTTTAGTTTTTTTGAATGGGCATTGGCTGTTCCGGTCATATTTCATGCTCTAAACGGCACCCGGCTGATCCTTTATGAGGCCTTTCGCATACGGAAGGATGCCATCATGGTTCGCTGGGTGTTTGTGCTAAGCAGCATCTATATCCTGACATTAGCCTTCTTTATGTTGATGGGTAATCAACAGGTATCTGCTGGCTTTTTCTGGCTCATGGTGGCGATAACAAGTGCTATCTCAAGCACCATTGTGTATAAAAGGCTCTGGCACACACAAAATGGCATTTTGTGGAAACTCCAAAGAGTGTCAGGGGCTTTCCTTCTTCCTTTGGTTTCGGGCCACATGTTTTTCATGCACTTGAATTACCAGGTGGGCCACGATGTAGAAACCATACTGGCAAGGATCTCTGCTCCCGGTATGAAGGCCCTGGATGTTGCCTTTGTCTGCTTAGTCTTTTTCCATGCTGGCTTTGGGCTTTATACCATTATAGGGGATTATATAGAAGATAGCCGCTTAAGAAGTGGTCTCACGGTCTTGATCAGTTTTATCTTGGGTGTCTTTGCTTATGCAGGGGCTAAGATCGTTCTAACGATATAGGGGATACAAGGGTGGGAAAGAAACTCCAAATCGATTCTATACTGAGGCCCGAAGTGCTGGTGATCGGCGCTGGTGGAGCAGGCCTCAGGTGCGCCGTAGAAATATGCGAGCGTCGTCCAGGCACAAGTATTATTGCGGTAACCAAGGTGTACAGTCCTCAGAAGTCCCATACCGCTGCGGCCCAGGGCGGCATGGCCGCGGTCGACCCAAAAGACCCTGTGGACAAAATCATATACCATATGTTCGACACCTGGAAGGGCTCGGACTGCTCTTCGGATCAGAATATCATCAAGAAGGTTTGTGAGTCTGCCTGGGAGCAGATCCTTTGGCTGGAAAGACACGGCATGCATTTTAGCCGGACCGAAGAAGGCCGTATTGCCAAAAGACCTTTTGGCGGACACATGCTCAATTTTGGCAAAGTCAAGGCATTTCGTGCCTGTTACGAGGCGGACCGCACCGGCAAGGGGATCATGGATACCGTGTGGGCGGAATCCCTGAAGCATGGGGTCATATTTTTGAATCAAAGTGTGGCTTGCGAGCTTCTTTTTAGAAATGGCCGCTGCATAGGGGCCATTGTTTTTATGGAACAAAACGGAAAATTTTTAGCAGTTCTGGCCAAGGCCACGATCATGGCCACAGGCGGAAAAACCCGTATGTATCAAGTGAGCACCAACTGCCGGCAGAATACAGGGGATGGGCTGGCCCTCATTCTGCAGGCCGGACTTCCAGTCATGGATTTAGAGGCCGTACAGTTTCATCCCACCGGCATTGTCGGTCCAGGTATCCTGGCCAGTGAGGCCCTCCGGGGCGAAGGTGGAATCCTGCGCAATAAGGATGGGGAACCCTTTATGGAGCGATACGCACCTACGGCCAAAGACCTTGCTCCGCGGGATCTTGTTTCACGGTGCATCATGAACGAAATCCGTGAAGGGAGGGGGTGTGTGCACCCCGACCACAAGCTTCCCCATGTGTGGCTTGACCTAAGGCATATCCCCGAGCATGTTCACAGGACCAGGATCCAGGAAGTTTGTGGGTTTTTCTGTAAATTTGTAGGGGTTCAGCCCCAACATGAGCTATGTCCGGTTACCCCTACCGCCCACTATCAAATGGGTGGTTCTCCGACCAACGAATTTGGCGAAGTCCAAAAAGATGCCCAGGAAGTCGTGCCCGGGTTATATGCATGTGGGGAGTTTGCGGCTGCAAGCCTGCACGGTCACAATCGGCTGGGTACAAACTCCTTGTTGGAGCTGATCACGATGGGCCAGGTCGTGGGAGAAAGGGTAGCCGCCTACCTTCATGACGCGGAAGCCCCTGGGGATCTCCCCCAAGATGCAGGGAGCCACGTTTTCAGTCAGTTCTCGCGGTATCTGGCATCCCGAGGCAAAACACATTATGCCGAGATTCGCGATGCACTTCGTGTGCTCATGATGGAAAAAGTGGGTGTATTTCGAAATGAGAAAGGCCTTGCAGAAGCGATCGAAAAGCTCAAGGAACTCAAACAGATGGCCAGACACATGAAATTATCCAGCCGTTCACTCATTATGAACCAAGATCTCTTACAGTTCTGGGAGCTGGATCATCTCCTCGACGTCTCTATGGTCATTGCCCACTGTGCTTTGGCCAGGAAAGAGTCGAGGGGGGGCCATTATCGTGAAGACTATCCAGAGAGAAGCCCTGAGTTTCAATATCATACGCTGGCTTATATGACAGAGTACGGCAAAGTGACCCTTGGGAGGCGACCCATCGATATGAGTATCTTTGAGGCCCGGGGAGAACACTATGAGAAGTTCGGCATTATTGAAAGAAAATATTGATATATCGTTCTTAGGAAAATGTTTTAGACAAGCGAAAAGGGATTCGGGCAACAGCCCGTAAAGATTCGACAGGATTCCAGACTTCTAAAAGGGATGGCACAAGGCATAAGGCGCAAGGATTGTCCTTTTGTATCCCCGCGCCTTTCGCCTTGCACCTTTCGTCTTGAGCCGAGATTTTTTTGCTATAGGTCCGTCCGTGTTGACCACCCAGTCTTTTTCTTAGAGCATTTAGCCTATTGAGAGAGTGTCCATGTCTCAAGAATATGATCTCACGTTGAAAATTAGCCGCTATGACCCGGATACCCAGCTATCATGGGTCCAGGTTTACCGACTCAAAGCGGGTCGAATCCTGCGCTTTGTGGACCTGTTTCGAAAGATCAATGACGAGCAGGACCCTACCCTGGCATGGAGTTCGTCGTGCGAACACGGGCAGTGCGGCACATGTGGCATGAAAATCAACGGCAAGCCCCTTTTGACATGCGAACTCCTGGTAGAAAACGCCGTAAAATTCTTCAAGACACAGACTTTTACCGTGGAACCCCTTACGGTAGCCCCAGTCATTCGCGATCTGGTCATAGATATGGAAAAGGCCTATGAGCGGGTCCATTTTGTAAAACCCCACATCATTCAACCTGCCCCTCAGCACCCTGATGGCGACGAATACCGGATTTCGCCGCGGGTGTTGGAGACCTACGTTGAGGCGACCCGTTGCATTAATTGCTTTTGCTGTGCGACTGCGTGCGTTACCCAAAAGAACTACCTCGGGCCGAATGCCTTGCTTGCCAACATCGTCCGTCTCATGGACCCGCGGGAAATGGCCAAACAGGAAAGGATGGATATCTTATACAGCGACCAGGGAACGCCCCGGTGCCGTACAGCCCAGGCCTGTAGCTTTGTTTGCCCGAAGGAGATCGACATTGCTCATTTTATTGCCCTGGCCAAGGAAGGAAACTTCAAGTAAGTGTGGATGAGCCCCCAAAGGGAAAAGCAGTCAAAGCAACAAAAGCGCGATACCAATAATAAGGATCATCTTGCCACGCTGACTCGGTTATGGAAGCGGTTTTTGAGGAGCCGGACATGGCCGGTCATTTTGGCCATTATCCTGATCTTTTCGCTTACATCTGCAGGTGTACTCCTTTTCGAGCATGACATCAACGAAGGTTTTCACAACTTTGGGGACGTCGTTTGGTGGGCCATCGTCACAGCATCTACCGTGGGCTATGGTGATAAAGTACCTGAAACCACCGGCGGGCGCGTGATAGGTATCCTGGTCATACTTTTTGGTGTTGGATTGGCAAGTATCGTTACCGGGAGAATCGCCTCATGGCTTGTAGAATGGAAGATAAAGGAGGGAAGCGGCTTGGCCACTCAAAAGAAACTCAAGAAGCATCTAGTGATATGTGGCTGGAAAAATGAGATGCCCAGCCTTCTACTGCACATCGTAAAGGTGAATCCGGGGTTGGCTTCCGAGGACATCGTCCTAGTCAGCATGGTAAAGCCAGCCATGGTGGAAAATCTTCGATCCATACCGGAATTGCAAAATATAAATTTTGTCCGGGGCGACTATGTAGACGAGGCGGTGCTCCATCGGGCCAACATCAAGCGAGCGGCCAGGGCGCTGGTTTTAGCTGACAGCAGCATCGAGGGTTCTCCTCAGGAGGTCGACTCGCGAACCGTGATGACCGTTATGACGATCAAGTCGATTTCCAAGAATATTTATACCTGCGTGGAATTGATTGATTCCAAATTCGAACGCTATCTACGAGGTGTCCACTGCGACGAGATATTCCCGGCCCGATATCACAACCGGATCCTTCTGGCCAATGCCTCGGCTGCCTCTGGTGTTACCCATATTATTCGTGACCTCCTTGATATGGAACAGAATCGCCTGGTGACCAAGGCGTTCCCGGCCCGATTTGTCGGCGACACCTTTGCCAGCCTTAGCCACTATTTTATGGAGTCTGAAAAGAGCATTTTAATCGGTGTTCTTGAAAATACCGGGAATATCTATAAGCGTAAAAAAGAAGCCCTCCGCATGGCACAAAGGACTCCTGATCTTTCCCGTTTGGTTACCAACCTGCAAGAGGTAAAAAAACTACAGGGTAACCAGCCTGTGTTTAATCCTGGCCCGGATTACGAGATCAAGCCCTACTCCCGGGCCATTCTCATACAACAATGATTGGGTAGGACAGGAGCATGGATAAAAGATCTATCATCGCAAAGTTAAGAAAGATCGAATTGTTTCAATGTATTAAAGATGACGACGAAAGGCTGGCTAAGCTGGCAGGGATCGTGTCCGTCCGACACTGCAAGGCGGGCCATCGCGTCATCACTGAGGGTGAGGAGGGAAGCGAGTTTTACATCCTGAATAAAGGCACTGTGGGTATTCTCAAGCGTACCCTTGACAACGATGTCTTCACCATCGATACGCTTACGGACAAGGAAGATGTATTTTTCGGCGAACTGGCCCTCATGGACGAGGAACTCCGCTCGGCTTCAGTGGCTGCCGATACCGATTGTGAATTCCTGGTGATCAACCGTGACGACTTCAACCGTTTGGGAGAAGAGGACCCCCTGCTGGGGCTGCTGGTCACTAGGGCTATTGGCCGGGCCCTGTCAAAAAGACTTCGAAAGACCAACGAAGATCTGATTATCCTATTCGAAGCGCTTGTGGGAGAAGTGGCCGAAGGTGGCAATCTGGAGGAACCTGCTGAGTGAGCAAGAAACAGGGATTTGATACTGGTTTGGCGCATGGTTGCACCTCACGGCTTGAAAAAATACACTTCGCGCCTGGATCGTGAATATAAGTCTTATCTTAAAGGTGGTTTCAAATCAGTTTGGGAGAGGCCTTAAAACCGAGTTCTGTTTGTTCGGTATCGCCTATCCCAGGGCGTATTTCAGGGCATAGGCAATAATCTTTACGTATTCTGATAAGACATACATGACATAGTCCTCTTTATCAGCAAAGAAGTCCTCAAGGGGCCTACTGGGAAAGGAAGGGCAGGAGAGGATCTTTACATCCGCATCCCCAAACACCTTGTCCAAGACCATCCTGAAGCGGCGGGCATGCGGTGCATCGGTTACCACAATGAGTGATCGAAAGGGATGCTTTTCCCAATGAGCGTGAAGGAGTTTGCAATCAACGAAGCTGCTTGTTGAATCTTCCAAAATTGTGAGCTTTTCTATGGGAAGCTTTTCTTTTTGAAACACTTGTCGCAAAATCGAAATCTCTGAACAATTCATCAGCCCGTAGGTTTCCCGAAACCTTTTTGTCAAAGGGGTGAGCTTGGAAGTGGTCACAACCAACCGATTGCCCCATCCCTCTTTAAGTAGATGTACGGCATAGGCGAAGTTCGTTTCTATGCGGCTGGATGGTGCAAAGATGGCCTCACATTTTTCGAGGGGATCGCTCTTCGCAAGATAGGTGCCAAGGCTCTTGGCAATGGGAAATCGATACTGAAAAAGGATGGATATTAAGAAAAGTAACGCGACGAGGAGAGTCCAGAACCTTCTGCTCTTCATAAAGTCGCCGATCCTCGGTGTCAACGCTCAATAGGTGCCTGCCCAGACAAGGTTATTCTGGACAGACACCAAACTTGAGCTACACATCTTGTAGTTTTGACATAAGCTCGGCCGTTACTTCTTGGACACTCGGCGCCCCATCGATAGTTATATATTTGATTTTGCCTTCTTTTTCAGCGAGGTCTTTGAAATAATAGGCAGCGGCCAATGTACCGGTTTCCGTATCATAATAAATGCTGTGGCGTTTGTCGATGGCCGCTTCGTCCTGATCATCGTCGCGTTTTGTAAGGTCCCCACCGCAAACCCGGCACTTGTCCCCATTCGGTTTTATGGCATCGATAAAAATGTTGTTCGGATGATTATTGTCGTTGACACACAGCCGGCGGCCCATAATTCGGTTTTTGGCAATTTGTCGATCCAGCACGACCTCAATAACCACATCTAGGTCAAGACCTTCGGCCTTGAGGGCCTCATCAAGTTTGATGGCCTGATTCTTGTTTCTGGGAAATCCATCCAAGAGCCAGCCATTCTTACAATCGTCTTGTTTTAAACGGTCCAGAATCATGGGAATGGTGATGTCGTCAGGCACCAGATCTCCCCGGTTGATGTATTCTTTGGCCTTGGCACCAAGTTCAGTACCTTTGGAGATGTTTTCCCGGAAAATCGCGCCTGATTCAATGTGGGGAATATTGTATTTTTCCTTAACAATCGCTCCCTGTGTCCCCTTGCCACTGCCGTTTGGTCCAAAAGCTAGAATGTTCATACATCTCTCCTTTCTTACCTGGTTTTTAGCGAAACCCCGAATTTGGAATGCGGCCGGGCCACGGCCTCACACATAGACATCACTTGCAGGTTTACCCAGCACGAAATTTCAACTATAGGAACCCGTGGATTTTGTCAAGGGATTTGAATGAGAAAGCACCAGGCAAAGCTGATATTGACAGGTGTACTTCACCCTGTTAAGTCAAGATAAACTTTCATTGCAGTGCACGAGACTTCGGGGACGTATTGGAGAACCTTGGGTCATTTCATCACGCCATGACGCCAATTCTCCATTTTTTTAATTGGTGAGCTTGATGAGCGAAGCGAACTAGGTTCAAGAAAGCCTTGGAGTGAAAACACTAAAAAAGCACCTTGAATCAAGCCCTGTAAAGGCCTCGGCCGCCTGCAGGATCGATTGCGGTGGAACCCTTGATATCAAGACCTTTTATTATCCACTGCGTCACCTTTCCCCCTGCACCTTTAACATAGCTCTCGATATGAAGACACAGGTCCGGCTTCTGCCATACAGCGCTGGTCAGATAAAGGTGTCTTCAAGGGGCTTTCGACCTGAGGTCTACCCGGCTGACAATGCCCCCTTTAGTGGCCCCTTGGGGTTAATTTTTGCCATTGCAGCCTATTTCAGGGTTGATGGCGTGCATATCGAGATACTGTCTGAGTCACCTCCAAGAAGCGCTCTTGGGGGGTCTTCCACGGCGGCTGTAGCCTTAATAGGTGCCATGTCTGATGCCTTAACAGGGGATGACACTCCCCGGATGAGCACAAGGCAAATCGTGCTCTTAGCTCACGCTATCGAGGAGGCTGTTGCTGGTATTCCTTGTGGGCTGCAGGACCAGCTGGCCGCAGCCTATGGAGGCGTCCATGCCTGGTATTGGCCCGGTGCACCGTCAGATCCCCCTTTCAAAAAGACAGAGGTCCTGAAGAAAGAGGACTACGCAACATTGGAGACTCACATCTTGCTTGCATATTGCGGCGTACCCCACGAGTCGCAGGACATCAATAGCAAATGGATCGATCATTTTGTGAGGGGAAAGGCAAGGCGTTTTTGGCCCGAAATTGTTTCCTGCACAAACGAATTTGTTCGGGCCATGACCGCCAAAGATTGGGATGCTGCTGTGCGTGCCATGAATAAGGAGGTCGAAATAAGAAGAAAAATGACGCCCGAGGTCTTTGATGAAAAGGGCGAAGCACTCTTAAAGAGTGCTCTGGCGCATGATTGTGGGGCAAGGTTTACAGGCTCTGGGGGAGGAGGATGCATTTGGGCCCTGGGCAGAGAAGAGAATATTCGCATGTTAAGCCATGAGTGGGCTGATATCTTGTCCACGAAGGAAGGCGCAAAATTGCTCGATGCAAGGGTAGACCCCAACGGTCTGGAAGTGACCAGATATTGACCTCTTATCTGCCCCTGTAGTATATATATATTGAACTCCCGTAATCAGTTGTAGTTCAGCGAGGATTCCCGCACAAAAGGAGGCACCCATGTTCGGACTAGGCCTACCAGAACTACTCATCATTGCCCTGCTCATTTTGTTCTTTTTTGGGGCCAAACGTCTCCCAGGCATAGGAACAGGACTCGGAAAGACAGTCAAGGAGATCCGCAACATCAAAAAGGAATTGAGCAAAGACAAGGAATCAGCAAAAAAAACAGATGCAGCTGAAGACCCGGCATCAGAGGACAAATCTTTTGAAGGCAAGGTGACTGAATCACTTCAAGAAAAGCTAACCGACAAAGTGATTGCGCAGGTCCCTGGCATAAAGCAGGCCAAGAGTATCAAAGACAAGGCTGATAAAATCAAAAAGATCGTGAGTTGAAAAAAGCACCGTACGCAAAGATTTTGGTAAATCCTATTGCAGGTGGCGGCAAATGTGGGAAACTATATCCTGCCGTTGTACATAACCTCCGCGAGGCCGGAGTGGCATGTGATGTCGTTCTCAGCCAATATGCCGGGCACATCACGGAGGTTGCAAGTGAACTTGCTGTAAGGGGATGTGAAACCGTTGTTGTCTGTGGGGGGGATGGGACTATAAATGAGGCTATCAATGGGATAGCTGGCACAGAGACTGCCCTGGGGATTGTGCCTATGGGCACGGGCAACGATTTTGCGGTCAACATGGCCATAAGCAAAGACATCAACCATGCGTGCGCCATTATCAAGCAAAGACGAGTGAAAGAGATAGATCTGGTCAGAGTGAATAATGATAAGTTCTTTGGCGGCACGGGATGTCTTGGCTTTGATGCGGAGGTGGCTGCTTTTGCCAGCAGAAGAAGAAACTCGCGTCCATTTTTGATGCATGTTCTGGGTGGCATATTGAAATTTATTTCTTATAAGCCAAAAACCGTAGAACTCAGATTTGATGGACAAAAATATTTTGGAGATATTTTCCTTGTGGCCTTTGGCAATATCAGATCATACGCTCGGGGAATGCTGATTACCCCCGGGGCTGTATCAGATGATGCTTTGCTGGATATCTGTGTTGTAAGGCCCATGCCAAAGAGGAGGGTTCTCTCTATGTTTCCCTCGGTATACAAGGGGGCGCATGTAAATAACAGGGAGGTTTCCCTGTATCGAGCCGGGGCCGTGTACGTACAATCCTTGGGCCCCATGGACTTATATGCTGACGGAGACTTCATGGCCACCACCCCATTTCGTCTGGAGGTCTTGCGAAAACACCTCAACGTGATCGTAGGTCCCCATCCCTCCTGAGCTTTTGTAATTTCACCATTTTGGGTAAAGAAAACCACTCCTATAAATGCGTGATAAAAACGGCCGGTTGCGTCATCATTCACACACCATCCACCAAGCGTGGAAAAATGGTCATTGTTTTTGATCCTGGAGGATGAAGACGGGCCCTTTGATCTATTCGTACATATTTGAAGATATTCAGGAAGGTCCAGGCCAGTGCAGTGCTCCTGTTAGAGGGTATTCTGAACCGTTTTGGATTAATATTGATTGTAGCCAAACGTTTTTGAACCATCAGGGGATTTTATAAAAGGCTCAAATATGGAAAAGACAAGAGTGGGCACGGCCTCCTGGACCGACAAAACCCTGATCGAAAGCAGCACTTTCTACCCAAGGCAAGTCACTACCTCGGAAGACCGGCTTCGATTTTATGCCGAGCACTTTGATACCGTGGAAGTCGATTCCACTTACTATGCCCTGCCCGCTGAGAGAAATGCACTCCTTTGGGCGAGGCGAACGCCCCCGGGGTTCGTATTTCACATCAAGGCCTATTCCATGCTGACGGGTCATCCTACTTTGGTCAAAAGCATTCCCAAGGTATTGCGACAAGAACTTCCAAAAGAGATTCTGGAAAAGGCCCAGGTAAAAGAATTCCCTAAGGAAGTCGTAGAGGCGGCTTTTGACATGTTTGCAGCGGCCTTAAGGCCACTGAAAGAGGCCGGAAAGCTGGGATGTCTCCTTTTTCAATTCCCGCCCTGGTTTGTGCCCTCTGCCAGGGCGTATACCTGGCTGGAACTGGTTCGGGAAAAGCTCCCCGATCATCACCTATCTGTTGAATTTCGCAATTGGCGATGGATCACATCCCCGGAAAAGGAGACTTCTTTGAAGTTCTTAAAAGACCACACCATCGCCTATGTGGTCATAGATGCCCCCTGGATCAAGGGCTGGGAAGGACCTGTGGTGGTCACGGCCCCCATTGCTTATGTCCGGTTCCATGGCCGAAACCGCGAGAACTGGTTCAAAAAAGGCGTAGAAACCGTGGAGCGCTACCGATACCTTTACAAGGAAGCAGACCTCAAGAGGTGGGCTGAGAAGGTGAAAAGGGCGAGCCATGAGGCCGACCAAACCTTTGCCATCTTCAACAATTGCTATGAGAACTATGGCATTAAAAACGCCAAGACTTTCCAACAATTGCTTCAAGAGGCATGAAAAGAACAGACCATGATAGAACCACACCTGGTAACCAGCCTCGAAATCCTTCTCTTTATCCTTTGCCAGCCATTCCCACGGCCGGATGACCTGAAACCACCATATGTTGCCATGCCCTTATGCTTGACACACAAACTACATTCTTCTATACTTTGTTCAAAAAGTTAGAGAAGATATATAGGTTTTAAGAAAGTTAGGCTTAAGGGAGGGAACAAAAGATAGAGCTGAGGACATTATTTCTTTTGTAAATATAAGGCTAAGAAATATTCTTGATGTTTTCAGGGTACATGTGGAGATTGTAATTGGGAAGACAAATATGCTTGGTTTATTTCGTGGTGCAAGTAAAGACAGGATTTAATTTATGCCTAACTCATTGTAACTCACCGAGCGAGCCTTTCCGTTTCGCTCCGATGTCACACAGCACCTGAATTCACTCGGCAGACAGTGTTATAAGTATTTAGATCAATTTCCCGCAATCCGGGTTAAGAACCTCCAAAGGTATTGTTACAGGAAATTTTCAAAGAGATCCTGGAAAGGTCTAGGCCAAAGAATTTCCCAACAAGGCGATGTTCAATGAATTGGCAACTGATGCCTGGCAGTTTTGTGAGAGATTAGGGACCAATGACAGCTATTTTCCAACAGGGTACAGTCGGTGATATAGGCTTGGCTATTAAAGTGATGGCCGAGAAGATTAAGGAAGTGGCAAGGTCACATGATTTAGCTTTACAGTCCAAGACCGGCGAGATTGTCAGACTGCAGTTTGAAATCCCGGATGTACCCTTGCTCACGTGGCTGGCTGCCCAGAGGGACAGCTGCAAGGTCTACTGGTCGGATCGGGAAAAGGAATTTGAAATGGCCGGTGTCGGCGTGGCCGACCTTGTGATGGGCAATACATGGTTTGACCATGACCTTCTTTTTAGCCAGGTTCGTAGCCAGATATCCAACAACGGCAAAGACGTGCGCTATTATGGCGGCCTGAGGTTCAGCCATGAATCCGTCTCAAGGGATGACCATCCCTGGAAAGCATTTGGCTGTTGTCGGTTTGTCCTGCCGCGTTTCGAACTGTATCGACATTTGGATGTGACGCACTTCGCATGTAATCTCATCCCAAGAAAGGACAGGGATAACCTAAAAGCCATCCTCGACCAGCTTGACGCCGTTACTTTTTTCAGCCGGTCCACTGATCAGCTGATGCCATCTATAAAAAGACGTCATGACACGCCTGATCAGGAAGGGTGGAAAGTTATGTTCAACACTGCGATGCAGGCCATCGACCAGGGGGAATTGGAAAAGATTGTGCTGGCGCGGCGAACGACTTTTGAATTCTCAGAAGATCTCAAGCCGATACTCTTGTTGGAACGACTCAAGACGCAGTCAGAGGGATGCGTTCACTTTTGTGTCCAGGTTGACTCGACAACAGCTTTTATTGGCGCTTCACCGGAACGACTTTATCAGCGTCAGGGTAGAACGATTAAGAGCGAGGCAGTAGCCGGTACCCGTCCCCGGGGTGAAACATATGAAGCTGATGAGCGTTTGGGACAGGAACTGTTGTCCAGCGAAAAGGATGTAACGGAACACGCTTATGTGGTCAAGAGTGTTGATAAAATCCTCAGTCGGCTATGCCGCTCGCACGTTAATAATGGGGGAAACCCCGCTGCCAGTCTGTTGAAGCTAACACGGGTGCAGCATCTTATTTCCAGTTTCGAGGGAGAGTTGGCCGACGGCATTACCGATTCCGAAGTTTTGCGCTCTCTTCACCCAACGCCCTCAGTGGGTGGTTACCCCGCGCCGCAAGCGATCACCATGATAGGTAAGCTGGAACCCTTTGACCGAGGCTGGTACGCGGGGCCGATTGGCTGGATCGGATTTGATGACGCCGAGTTTATGGTCGGTATTCGTTCCGGCTTGATTGACGGCCGCACCCTTCATCTTTTTTCTGGCGCGGGCATTTTGAACGCCTCCACCCCACAAAGGGAGTGGGAGGAGATTGAAAACAAGTTGAGCAATTTCATTGAAGCCCTATGTTGACCATGGAACGCAAAGCTTCCAATCTCAATTCTCTATGGGCCAATTTGATCATTGAAGAGTTGCTCCGCAATCAGATCAATTATTTTTGTCTTTCGCCCGGCTCCCGCAGCACGCTTTTGGCATCTGCCGTTGCGGTGAACAAGCGTGCACACAGCCTCATGCATCTTGACGAACGGGGGACAGCCTACTACGCCCTCGGCTATGCTCGTGCCACCGGGCGTCCGGCGGTTTTGATCTCGACGTCCGGCACAGCCGTAGCCAACTACATGCCGGCTGTGGTCGAGGCCTCGATGGATATGGTGCCGATGATCCTCCTGACCGCCGACCGCCCCCCAGAACTGCGTCAGAGCTTTGCCAACCAGACTGTGGATCAGGTGAAGATCTTCGGAGATTACGTGAGATGGCAGTTCGATCTTCCCTGCCCAGATGAGAACATTCCCTCCGAGTTTGTATTGACAACGATTGATCAGGCGATCTATCGATCGATACGCACGCCAGCCGGACCGGTTCATTTAAACTGTATGTTTCGCGAGCCATTGGTCCCCGAAGACCCTATAGAAGATCGCGGCATGTACTCATCGCATGTCAGGTCTTGGTGCAAGAGCGAGCAGCCATACACCCGGTATGAATCAGCCCCTGGTTTCATTGATGCTGACCAACTTACTGAATTGGCTTCTGCCCTCAATGATACCCGAAGCGGTTTGTTAATCGTCGGCGGGTTAAAGAATGAGGTGGAACGCCAAAGTGTCCTGTGCCTGTCAGAAAAACTCGGCTGGCCCGCCCTCCCAGACATTAGTTCCGGGCTAAGACTCGGCCCCAAGTGTGAAAATATCATCCCTTATTACGAGCACATATTATCGCACGGGTTGGCCATAAGTATAAAAGGGCCGATGGTCCTGCATGTCGGAGGTCGGTTGACTTCGAAAAGATTGCTGAAGTTTTTAGAGAGCAGCCCACTTGAAGGTTACATCATGGTGGCCGACCATCCCTTCCGGCATGATCCGATTCATCGAGTGACCACACGCATCGAAGTGGACATCGCCCACCTGTGCGAATCATTGCTCCCGTTGCTTTCTCATGGCCAAGACCATGAGTTCCTGGAAGGGTTCAAAACAGCAACAAGGGTTGTTGATGAAGTCCTGGAAGACTTGATCGGCAGCGATACACCATTCAGCGAGCCTGCCTGCGCCAGACTTATTTCCAAATACATCTCCGGTGACACGGGCCTCTTTCTGGCCAGCAGCATGCCCATCCGAGATATGGATATGTTCGCCGATGTCAAAGGACCGGCAGTCCCGGTCGCCTGCAACCGCGGCGCGAGCGGTATCGACGGCACCATCGCTTCAGCGGCTGGCTTCGCCACCGGACTGAGGAGACCGGTCACACTGCTGATTGGTGATCTGGCCTTTCTTCACGACTTGAATTCTCTGGCCATGCTAAAATCACTTTCGCATCCCTTGGTCATCGTTGTGATTAATAACAACGGGGGAGGCATCTTTTCATTTTTACCAATCGCAGAGCACAAGGCGATTTTTGAGCCTTATTTCAGCACACCGCATAACCTGACTTTTGAAAACGCGGCCAGAATGTTTGGCTTTGACTATCATGCGCCTGAAACCACGGATTCGTTTGTATTATGCTATCAATCCGCGCAGAGCAAGGGAAGGTCCACCATCATTGAAGTAAAGAGCGATCGAAGCGAAAACTATAAGATTCATCAAGCGATTCATCAGAGAATTGTGGCGGCGTTGGACAGCCTTTGATGCGGTATGAATGCCCCCTATCAGTTTAACTACACTCAGCATGGAGACAAGGAAAAAACTGCGCTTGTGTTTCTACATGGGTTCATGGGGCGAGCTGCGGACTGGGCTGACATCGTAACTTCTTTTTCTGACGAGTACCTGTGTATTGCAGTGGACCTGCCCGGACACGGAAAGACGGTCGTTAATGGCGGCACAGAGAACTACAAAATGGAGAACTGCGCGGCCCGTCTCATTCGTTTCATGGACGAATTGAAACTGAGCAAATGTGACCTTGTTGGCTATTCCATGGGGGGAAGGCTGGCCTTATATCTGGCTGTTCATTTTCCGGAGCGGCTGGGTAAAGTTGTCATCGAGTCGGCCTCACCTGGTCTTAAGACGGAACAGGAAAGGCAGGTGCGAATCGCACACGACGAAAAACTGGCCCACAGCCTGGATGCTAATCCGTTGGAACAGTTCTTGACCCAATGGTACGACCAGCCATTGTTCGCTTCTTTGAAAAAGGACCGGGAACGGTTCCGGAAACTTTACGAAAGCCGGCTGGACAATGATAAAGTAGGCTTAAGCCTGTCGCTGCGTATGATGGGCAGTGGTGCCCAGCCTTCACTCTGGGGCGAGCTTTACAAGGTAAAGGTCCCGGTTCTCTTGATTGTGGGGGAGAAAGATGATAAATTTCAAAAGATTGGATGGGAGATGGCTGCAAAGTGCAAGATGGCATCATTGTGTGTTATAAGCGACGCCGGACACAATGTCCACTTTGACAATTCAGAGGAATATATAAGGCAGGTACGCCTGTTCCTAAAAGAGCAAAGGTGAGGTAAATAATGGCAGCAGTCAACTGGATCGAAGCCGGTAAGTTCAGGGATATCAAATATCACAAGGCAGAAGGGATCGCCAAGATAACCATCAATCGTCCAGAAGTACATAATGCTTTTCTTCCGCTGACCGTGAATGAAATGTCTCGGGCACTGGCCGACGCCCGGGAAGACCCGCAAGTGGGTGTTATCATACTCACGGGAGAGGGCGATAAGGCGTTTTGTTCTGGTGGAGACCAAAGGGTTCGCGGTGAAGCTGGTTATGAGGATGACCGCGGTGTCCACCGCTTGAACGTTCTCGATTTACAGCGACAGATCCGGACCTGTCCAAAACCGATCATTGCCATGGTGGCCGGATATGCTATCGGCGGCGGGCATGTTCTTCATCTAATGTGCGACCTGACTATCGCTGCCGACAATGCGGTCTTTGGCCAGACCGGGCCCAGGGTTGGTTCCTTTGATGGCGGTTACGGAGCCAGTTATATGGCCCGGGTTGTAGGACAAAAAAAGGCGCGGGAGATCTGGTTTTTGTGCCGACAGTACAGCGCCGCTGAAGCGCTTGAGATGGGATTGGTGAACACGGTCGTGCCTTTGGAAAAACTGGAAGAGGAAACGGTTAGGTGGTGTCGCGAAATTCTGGCCAATTCTTCCATGGCAATTAGATGCCTCAAGGCCGCACTAAATGCCGACTGCGACGGGCAGGCCGGACTGCAGGAATTGGCTGGCAATGCCACCATGCTTTATTATATGAGTGAAGAAGCTCAGGAGGGACGCAACGCTTTTATTGAAAAACGTAAACCGGATTTTTCCAAGTTCCCCCGCCGGCCTTAGCAGGCAAACCTCTCTTTTTCATGCCTCCATGCGGATGCTA
The DNA here is from genome assembly GCA_003647275.1 of Deltaproteobacteria bacterium. Taxonomy (GTDB): domain Bacteria; phylum Desulfobacterota; class Desulfobacteria; order Desulfobacterales. Next base: position 1,214 of record QMMN01000016.1, on the reverse strand, counting down.
GGTATATGGATACTGGCCGCTCGTCCCAAAACGCTGTGGGCGGCAGTGTCACCGGTTATGATCGGAACTGCTATGGCTTATGAGAGTGGTGCGGCTGCCTGGCTTCCAGCGCTTGCGGCTTTGTTCGGATCTGTTATGATCCAGATCGGAACAAATTTTGCCAACGACTACTTTGACTACAAAAAGGGAGCGGACGCGCACAACCGGCTTGGGCCTATGCGAGTGACCCAGGCCGGACTGGTGAGGCCGGGTACCATGAAGCTGGCTACGGCCATAGCTTTTTCACTTGCTTGCGTCGCCGGAATCTATCTAGTCTGGCGAGCCGGTTGGCCGATAGTCGTTATTGGTGTCCTGTCAGTCCTCTCTGGCATCCTGTATACGGCCGGACCATACCCCCTTGGTTACCACGGACTGGGAGATATCTTTGTGTTGATCTTCTTTGGGCCTGTGGCGGTTGGGGGGACGTATTATGTTCAGTCGCTAAACATAGAGGCGGTCGTATTGCTGGCCGGTCTGGCACCTGGTCTTTTTTCAGTGGCGATTTTGACCGTCAACAATCTACGTGACATCGATGGGGATCAGGCAATCGGCAAAAAAACTTTGGCGGTTCGGTTTGGAAGAACTTTTGCACGGATAGAATACCTGCTTTCAATCTTGGTTGCGTCCTCAATACCGATACTCCTCTACATTCAGACCCGGCAACACCCCTTTTCGCTTTTGACCATGGTGGTACCATTTGCAGCGTTTCCAGCCATTCAAAAAGTTTTTACCAGCCATGACGGTCCAACGTTCAACAGCGTCCTGGCCGCTACCGGGAAACTTCTGCTTTTGTATAGTTTCATCTTCTCTCTTGGGTGGCTCCTTTGAACTGCAAAAGCGAGCGCCTAAACATCCACCTGCGGAGCAGGGGGTTTTGTTTTGCGGCTGCAAACCGCAAAACAAAGAGGCACGAAGTGCTATTGTTTAAGTTTGCCTCCCTGTGTGGAGCACAGGATTGAAACGCAAACAATCCAAAAATGACAAAATTCCTTGCAGTCGAAGATCCCCTGCAGGTTGTCCCGTAGAATCGTTACTTTGGAATCAATATAATGATCCCGAATTTCGCAAGTATTGCAGAGATAAGAGTGAAAATTTGACTTCGCAGGGTAAAACCAGCCGTGAAAGAGGTGTCTTGATTTTGCGAGCTAATGTTCTCATACCACAGCAGGAGCTTT
>QMMN01000015.1 GCA_003647275.1 Deltaproteobacteria bacterium | reverse complement strand
ACTTCTAAGACGTATCAAAGATGTAAATCCGGGTATTCAAGTCATCATGATGACTGGACAGACAACACTGATGAGAGCATCAGAGTCCATGCAGGATGGGGCCCTGGGGTACCTCTTAAAGCCGTTTGATGATATCAGCGAGGTGGATAAGGCCATTGATGACGCCATCAAAGTAGTGGAAAACAAATAACAAGCGTAAGTGCATCTTGCTTGTCAGAAGCAAAATGCACCGCGTCACTTAAAATAGAAGCTTCTCAAGGCGTAAGCCGCAAAGTCGAATGCGTCCCCTTATTTGTGTTTTGATTTGCGCTTTGAAGCCAGGGCCTCTATCTCCTGACGGATCAGCTTCTTTCTGGACCAGCGCTCGAGCTTCCCGATCAGGCCATATTCATAGGCCTGGTCCACCTTTTGTTCCTGGAGCTTGAGGCCCTCAGGACTGCGCATGGCTGCCTGCAGACACGACTTGGCATGAGGGCACTTCATGCATTCGGGCGGGCTTGTGCGTATTCCCTCCTCGCCCACAGGAAAAACCGTGTCAAGCTGACCAAAGCACTCTGGCGGATCTGTCTCGTTATCAATCATCTTGATACGTGGTCAGGGGAATATTTTTGTCTCTCACCCCGGTACAGTGGTTCCTCCTTACAGGGATAAGAGTTTTGTCTGGTTTTTCATCTCAAAAAATCAGACAAATTTTTTCTCTAATCGCCCTGAGAGCTCGAGCGATTCAGCCTGTTAAATAATCTGCTCCAGCGAGGAGATTCCATTACGACCAGTGCGCTTCGCCCAACGATTGTGCTGCTCTCCATTCCCACCATTTAACAGGCCAAGAGGAACGGGCGAGATTCGCCTGAGGCGGATTAACCCTATGATCGCATACTGGCCTCGTACTCGCGGTTCATCTCCGCGATGTAGCCGTGATCCGCAAAACTGAAATAGGTGTTGTCGCCAATGATCAGGTGCTCATGGACCGTAATGCCCATGACTCGGCAGGCATGGATTAACTCCCGGGTAATGCGCCTGTCTTCACGGGACGGCTTTGGCTCTCCTGAGGGGTGGTTGTGTACCAAAAAAAGGCCAGCCGCATGATGCCTGAGCGCCATCTGCACGACCTCCCTTGGGTAAACACTGCTGGCAGTCAGTGTACCCTCAAAAAGGTCTTCTATAGCAATAATCTTGTTTTGGGCATCCAAGAAGACGAGCTTGAAGATTTCACGTTTCTTGTCTCGAAGGGCGTGGTAGAGATAATCGAAAAGTTCCTTGGAAGACCGGATCGGATCCTTTTTGATCAATCTTTTTTTGAGGTAGCGCTCGGCAACAGCCTGGACAAGCTTGATCCCGAAGATGTTTTTGGGGCCGACGCCCTTAATCTCCTGGAGTTGTTCAGGGGGCGCTTCAATCACTGCCTGCAAGGTCTTGAAGCGTTTCAAGGCCGCCTTAGCCTGGTCTTTACAGTCCTTTCTGGGGGTCCCCAGGGTGAAGAGAAGTTCAATCACTTCATAATCGTGGAATCCATCCAGTCCGGAAGTCAGAAATTTTTCCCGGAGTCTTCTTCGGTGGCCCTCACCTTTGTGGGGTTTCTTTCCTTCAACCATCCAAAAGCTTCACTCTTCATCGATCTCATGTTTCAGGTCCCTGCCCATGAGGGCTTGAAGTGCTTCTCGCGGGCCAAGATCTTCGTACAATATGCGATAGACCTGTTCTGTGATCGGCATCTCCACCCCCATGTTTTGGGACATATTGTAAACCGACTTCGTGGTCTTGACGCCTTCGGCCACCGTGCGCATATCAGAGAGGATCGTCTCAAGCCGCATTCCCTGACCGAGCTTATAACCAACCATCCAGTTGCGGCTCAACGTTCCAGTGCAGGTCAGCACAAGGTCACCAATGCCCGCCAAACCCATAAAGGTTTTTGGGTTGGCCCCGAGCCTGATCCCTAGACGCTGGATCTCGGTTACCCCCCTGGTGATGAGGGCCGCCCTGGTGTCATACCCGAGTCCAAGGCCGTCTGAAATGCCTGCTGCAATGGCCATCACGTTCTTTACGGCACCACCCAGTTCTACGCCAACCACATCATAGCTTGTGTAAACCCTAAAATAAGGGGTGGCAAAAGCGGTCTGGACCTCTCGTGCTACCTCTGGATCACGGGCAGCCACGGTGACGGCCGTTGGCATCTCCCTGGCCACCTCCTTGGCAAAGCTCGGGCCGGACAGAACCGCGATCCGGTTTTCAAGTCTTGGGGGAAGAAGCTGCTTCAGGACGCCCGACATGGTCAGGTGGCTCTTGTTTTCTATCCCTTTTGTGGCACTGACGATGAGGGTCTTTTCCGTAGGGTGGTGCACCATCCGTACAGCCACAGACCGAAAGACATGTGAAGGGACCACAAGGAGTAGCATGTCTTTGTTTGCAGCCACTTGATCAAGATCGTTTGAGGGCTGAATGTTCTCAGAAAGGGGAATCCCCGGCAGAAAAATCTTGTTTTCCCGCGCCTCAAGTATATCCGCACACACCTCTTGTTCAAACACCCACAGGGCCACTTCAAGTCCTTTATTGGCCAGCAGGTTGGCCAGTGCGGTTCCCCATGCACCAGCTCCAATCACACCAATTTTCACACCTGCTCTCCTCATATATCCTTTTCTGCCAAGCGGGCAGCACTGGCCACCCGTTCCCCTGGCGCCATGGCGATCAACCGCACGCCCTGGGTATTTCGCCCAATGACTGACACGTCTTTTACTGACATTCGTATGATCTTGCCGCGATCGGTCACCAACATAAGGTCATCCTCATCGACCACCAGGAGGATGGCCACCACCATGCCGTTTCGTTCTGTGGTTTTGATAGTGATCACGCCCTTGCCGCCCCGGTTTCGTATGGGATACTCATCGATGGAGGTTCGCTTGCCGTACCCGTTTTCAGTGATAGCCATGAGAGTCTTGCCGTTTGTGAGCACCTCCATGCCCACGATGTAATCGCCTTCGGCAAGGCGCATCCCGCGTACCCCCTGACTGGCCCGACCCGTAGGCCGCACTTTCGATTCATGAAACCGGATGGCCTGCCCGTACCTGGATGCAAGGAATACATTCTGCGTACCGTCGGTGATGCGGGCGGCAATGAGTTCGTCCCCTGGGAGCAGATTCACAGCAATGATGCCGCCTGATCTTGGACGGCTGTATGCCATAATGTCTGTCTTTTTCACCATGCCACCCTTGGTGGCCATGAGAACGGTGTAGCCCGGCTCAAAGGACCGCACGGAAAGCACGGTAGCCAGTTCTTCTCCATCCCCAAGGGCAAGGAGATTAACAATCGCTTTGCCGCGTGCCAGTCGACCGGCCTGGGGCAGTTCGTGGACTTTGCGCCAGTAAACACGCCCAAGATTGGTAAAAAAGAGAAATGTGTCATGGGTAGAGGCCACAAATAGCCGGTCTACAAAGTCTTCTTCTTTGGTGCCCATGCCTGTTTTTCCTTTACCCCCACGCCGCTGGCTGTTGTACAGGGTTATGGGATTGCGCTTGATGTAACCGGTATGCGAGATCGTGACCACCATGTCCTCTTCAACAATCATGTCTTCTATGCTGATATTCTCGGTCTCCTCCACGATCTCGGTGCGGCGTTCGTCCCCATATCGCCCTCTAAGGTCCGTGAGTTCCTCCTTGATGATGTTCAACACCAAGTGTTCACTGGCCAGGATTTCACGATACCGGGCGATCGCCTGGATGGTTTCTTTGTATTCTTCTACGATTTTGTTTCGTTCTAAGCCGGTCAAGCGCTGCAGGCGCATTTCCAGAATAGCCTGAGCCTGTGTTTCGGTCAGTTCAAACTGCGAAACGAGGCGCTCCTTGGCCTCAGCCGGCGTCTTTGAGGCGCGTATAATATCAATCACAGCATCGATATGATCCAGGGCGATCTTGAGCCCTTCCAAAATATGGGCACGGGCCTCTGCCTTGTCCAAGTCAAAACGCGTGCGACGGGTGATGATCTCTTTTCGGTGCGCTACAAAGTGGCTGAGGAGTTCTTTTAGGGTAAGGAGTTGGGGCTGCTTGTCAACGATGGCAAGCAGGATAATGCCAAATGAAGCCTCCATCTGGGTATAGGCGTAAAGCTGATTGATGATCACGCCTGCGATCTCGTCCTTTTTGAGAGCAAGCACGATCCGCATCCCCTCTCGGTCTGACTCATCCCGGACGTATTGAACACCCTCGATCCGTTTATCTTTAATCAACTCCGAGATCTTTTCAATCAACCGCGCTTTGTTCACCTGATAGGGAATCTCGGTCACGATAATGCTCTCGCGTCCGGTTCTCCGGTCCTTTTCGATCATGACCCGGGCCCGGAGTTTGATGATCCCGCGTCCTGTCTTGTATGCATCATGTATTCCCTTGCGACCGTGAATAATGCCCGAGGTAGGAAAATCGGGTCCGGGCAGGTAAGCCAACAGCTCCTCGCAGGACATGTCCGGGTTGTCAATGAGGGCCACCGTCGCATCAATGACCTCACAGAGATTGTGTGGGGGAATATTGGTTGCCATCCCCACAGCGATCCCCGAAGAACCGTTTATCAAGAGGTTCGGGACCTTTGCCGGGAGCACAGAAGGTTCCAATAGGGTTTCATCATAGTTGGGGACAAAATCGACTGTTTCCTTGTCAAGGTCTTCCAGCATCTCATGGGCCAGACGCGTCAGCCTGACCTCAGTGTACCGCATGGCTGCTGCTGCATCGCCATCCACCGAGCCAAAATTCCCCTGACCGTCTACGAGTGGATAACGCATTGAAAAATCCTGGGCCATGCGCACGATGGTATCGTAAACCGCCATGTCGCCGTGGGGGTGGTATTTACCGATCACATCGCCCACAACACGAGCTGATTTCTTATACGGTTTGTTCCAGTCATTCTTAAGTTCGCGCATGGCATATAGAATTCGTCGGTGAACCGGCTTCAGGCCATCGCGAATGTCGGGCAGAGCCCGGCCAATGATGACGCTCATGGCATAGTCCAGGTAGGACCGCTTCATTTCGTCTTCGATTTTGACGTCGATGTGTCTATCCGATGCATTCGCATTCATGGAAACTCTTGTTTACTCCTTTGCGTCCTCGGAAATGCAGCAGAAGGGACCTGGCTGGCTGGCGATTTCTCGTGGGTGTCGATTCTGCTTGCCCCGTCAAACACAAGAACCTTGATAGGTCTCCCCAAAAAATCGGAGCTATAGCTATAAAAAGGTAATTTTAAAAACTCTTAACCCTTTAGTCAAGAATTAAAATGGCTGGAGCTGGAAGCCTCGTGCTCTCGGGTTTTGGAAAGCCTTAAGCGGCCCTTGGTGGAACCAAGTTTTCCTGCGGCAAGGAAACCGCGTCAGGTCCCTGGACCACTGTCTCGGTCGGGTGGGTCTTTATATAGTCCTGAAAGGCTTGGCAGGTCTCGGCATTTTTACATCGATGCCGGCATATTTGCACATGAATCCTGGAGTGATTTGCCCTTTCTTCACAAACAATATAATTTTCCATTGTCATCCTTTGTATTAAGTGTATTAAATATAATTAAGTATCAATTATTTGTAGTTTTAATAAATTTAATATAATATTATATGAAATTTGTCAAGCAAAAAATGCTGTTTTCGATTTCTATAGTTGCTACTATAACCTCAGAGAGGTTTGTCCCAAAAGGGTGGGAAAAGTTGCAGTTAATTAAGGCCGATTGTAGGAAATCATATTGCTATTTCTTTTTGTACAACATTCTAATGCTTCAAGAGTTTAGGGTAAAATGTTTGCATCACCAGCTAAATCTTCTAATTGTAAGAAGTTCCTTTTTATGGGGATACAATAGGAATCAATGGGCTTGTATGTCAGGAAGAAAGGTGTCACAACTTATGGTGGTTCGAGGTATTCCGGTTGCAGGGGCACGTGGTCGGGTTTTTTAACGTCAATTCATGTCCAGCACCCGCCGGATGCTTTTGGCTATGTCGCTGGTAACAATCGGTTTCATGATAAACTCCCGAATGCCCATGGCTTTGGCCCTCTCCGGCGTGATCGCCTCGCTAAATCCGGTGCAAAGGATAATCGGAATATCGGGCCGGATCCGCAAGAGTTCTTTGGCCAAGCCGATACCGGTCATATTGGGCATGGTCTGGTCAGTGATCACGATATCGAATTTGTCCGGTTGTGCACGGAACGCCTCAAGGGCCTCCACGCTGCTGGTCCGCACTGTGACCTCATAGCCAAGGCGTTTCAGTGCCTGGTGTGCCATCCGCACGAGCTGCTCTTCGTCATCCACAAACAGGATGTGCTCTTTACCTTTCGGGATCGGCTCGGCTGTTCGGGCCTCGGGCGCAACAGCGCTTTCAAACCGAGGCAAATAGACATGGAACGTGGTCCCCTGACCCAGCTTACTGTGCACCGTGATCCCGCCGCCATGGCCCTTGACGATTCCGTGGACCACGGCAAGTCCCATCCCGGTCCCTTCGCCCAACCCCTTGGTCGTAAAGTAGGGGTCGAAAATGCGCTCCAGGACCGCGGGCTCCATACCAGGGCCCGTGTCGCTCACTGTCAGCTTCACGTATGGCCCCGGCTTCATGTCCAGATGTTGGGGCAAAGCCTCAGCGTCAAGATCGACATCTATTTCACTCAGGCTGACTTCCAGCACACCCCCGCGCTCGCGCATGGCATAGTACGCATTGGTGCAAAGATTCATCATCACCTGGTGAATTTGCGTTGGATCGGCTAGGATTGTGCTTGACTGGCTCTGGATGTTTTGCCGAATTTCGATAGTCGTTGGCAACGATGCCCGCAGCAGCTTCAGCACCTCCTTAACGATGAGGTGAATCTGGAGCGGCTTACGTTCCTGATCTACCTGACGACTGAAGGTGAGCATTTGCTGTACCAGATCTCTGGCGCGTTTTGCCGCCGTGATCACTTCCTCCAGGTTGGCTCGCGCCAGACTTCCCTCGGGCATATCGTCCCTGGTCATCTCAGCGAACCCAAGGATCGCAAACAGGATGTTGTTGAAGTCGTGGGCAATGCCTCCGGCCAGAGTGCCCATGGCCTCCATCTTCTGAGCTTGTTGGAGTTGGGCCTGGAGTTTTGCCTTTGCCTCTTCTGCTCGCTTCCGTTCAGTAAGTTCTAACTTCAATTGTTCGTTTATTCTGGCAAGCTCGGTGGTGCGCTGTTCAACGCGGTGTTCCAACTCATCATGAGTTTTTTGCAATGCCTCCTCTGTCCGCTTATGTTCGGCAATTTCGCGTTTCAGCTGTTCGTTTACCTTTACCAGTTCAGCAGTCCGTTCCTTAACTCGTGCTTCCAGCTCCGCGTTAGCCTTTCGGACCATCGCCTCTGCTTGCCACTTCGCACCCAGCGCCGTGGCAAATTGCCGGATCTCTTCGGGGACGGAAGGCTTCTGAACATAGAGCAACTTGTCCACAGGCGGGACACGGATAGCGATCTCTGAAGGATCGACGTCGGAATAGGCTGTCACTATCACGATATTTACGTACGGATCCAGCGCTCGGATCTGCTCTGCTGTGGCCACGCCATCCCGCCCCGGCGGCATGCGTACATCGATGAAAGCCACAGCAAACGGCCGGCCTTCCCGGTTCGCTGCCCGGACCGCCTCCACCGCTTCATCTCCCTGACGGCAAAGTACCAGGTCAAATGAAGCGCCTGAAGGACTCGGAGACCTCTTACCAAAAAGCTTGTCCTCGAGATCTGCCAATTTGGATTCTGACTCACGAAAATTCCCTGCAGGGCAGAGGATTTCCTTGTATAACTTCAAGGTATCTAGCTCATCATCGACCGCAAGGATACGAAAGCGCTCCGGTTGAACTCCACTCATGAGTACCTCTGCATATTCGGTAAAAGATTTACGGATTCCTGGGAATCAACAGATGCAGGCAAGCCCCATGCCCTATTCCCTCGCTTTCCGCATAGAGCTGCCCTTTCATTGCATTAATGGTGTTGGCGCACCAGTGTAAACCAATTCCTGAAGCGCCTTGCTGTTTTTTGGAAAGGTCTCGCTGGAAAATTTGATTAAGATTACCCGGCTCGATCCCTTCTCCGTTGTCGCGAATTCGGATGTGGATCATATCTATGCCATTTACCTGTTCTGCCTTTGCCCGAATGTGTACCTCTCCGCAAGTCGACCCGGCCCTCCGGATCGACTCCACCGCATTTTGCAATATATTGGCAAACACCTGCAATAGAGAAATTCTATGCGTCGTGACCGGTCCCATTTCCGCCAAACTGGAGTCTATTTTAACTGATATTGTACCACAAAAATCATCCGACAGCAAAGCCGTTGATGCACGAACCAGCTCATCCAATTTGAGTTTTTCGACGGGTCGTTCCGCACGGGCGAACTTATCCTGCACAGCAAGTATCTCTTCAATCTGCGCGGCCTGCCCCGCGATATCGTCCAACTTGCCTTTCATCTCCCGTACCAGGCGGACAAGGTTCTTGATAGCCAAAACTAAATATTGGGTCAGATCTTTTCTGCGCTCTGGGTCAGGATTTCCTTCGACCAACGCCCTTTGGGCCATTTCCAGCTTTTCAATGGGAACTGTACGAAGATCCTGGCGTAAGGCGCCGATATCCCCGATCATCGGACTGAGTGCGTTGCGCATATGATGGAGAACACCAGAGGCCATTTCTGCCATGCCTGAATGGTAGGACTGCTCCAGGAGTTTCTTCCGAGCCTCAGACAGTTGTTCCACCATGCAGTCGAATTCTCGGGCCAGCGCACCTATCTCATCGCGACGTTTAAGAGACAGACGTGCAGACAAATCGTCGCTCTTGCCGATGGCCGTGGCATGGCCGGTCAACTTCGCAATCGGGCCGACAACCGTTTGCTGCAGCAATACCAACAAAACAATCAGCACGATTATTCCGACAACCATGATCGAAACAAAGGCAAACCGCATAGCGACACCGCCCTTGGCACTGATCTCTCTTGAAATGTCGGCCCGCATTAAAAGGGCCGGGAATCCTTGAATATCGGGAAAGGTCGTATAGACCTGCAACAGGTCGTTGTCAAGTTCAGAGATAAGAAACGGCGCATCAGCTGTGATATGGTTCAGGACGTCCATCTCGTCTGCCGAGATTGACCCTTTTTTGACGGGCCAGAATCGAAAGTCAACCCGTGTCTGCTCAACAAGTGCTTTGACAACATTGTCATTGAGGAATCGTCCCATGATGAGAGACCCTCGGCTCGGGCCCTTGTTCTCGGTTGTAATAATAGGCCTGGAAGCGACCAGCATGGGTCCGCACTCCGTCATGAAGACACCCGCGATGGAGCTATCGACGCTCTCATGCTGAAGCGAGGGGTGCGTTTCAGGTAAAGAGGACGCGGGAAATTCCCATACCTGCATGGTTCCCCCTGTCTCTAAATCTCGGATCTCACCCCACACCACCTCGCCCTTTACATTGCAAACATAGATGATATTGAGATTGTTGCCCGTAAAGGTCTCCACGGCCAGGTTAGATTCAATGTAGTCCTTATTTCCATCCTGAACAAACCGGTACGTGTCGTCCCACGCCGCCCAATCATTGGCGAACGTGTCGAGGTGATGTATCTCTCTGCGAAGCGCCTCAACACAGCGTTCCATATCCTTTTTCGCTTCATGCCGTTCGAGTGTAATGAAACTCGGAAAAACAACCAAGCGCTGGATTCCATAATCCAAAACCGCATATAAAGAAACAACGACAAACAGGATAAGTAAAATCTTTGATCTTAGCGACATTGCATGTATCCTTTCTCATACATGTTTATGCACCCGGCACCGTGGTCAAGCTGCTCACAATCAGTTTGTCACTATATTTCCGCTCTCACCGCCAGGTACACATACAATGTCTCCTGCCTCCGCTTGTGTTCAACGGCTTTTCCCCCCAGCTCGTTGACCCTTTATTCCGGTTTTTCGCAGGTATGTTTATCAGCCATCAAAATATCCTTCCCTCGCCCCAAAAAACAAAAAAAGCCCGATAAGGGCCCTCCCCTTGCCTTTGGTTATGCTTCGACATGCTTTTTGTCACCCGAAGAGCTTATGCATGAATCCGCTTCAACTTTTGAAGCTCCCCGCAGCAAGCTGCAGGGCATGCGATGGCCAACAGTTACCTGCAATTTGTGGTTCAATGTGATTGAGGTGGTATATGTATGGAAAGTTGCCATTTGGGATGGTGTCATCACGGTTGGGCCAAAAGATCGATTCGGCCAGATGTGAAATCCGGTTTTTCTTGCCTTGAACTCCTTTTAATTGACACGCATATCTTGCTGAATCTTAAGCATGCATCATCTGGTTTCTTTTCCTTATACCTTACCCATCCCTTATATCATGCGGTGGTGACCGCGTCGTCGTGTCGCTTTTTGTGCCTACACCTCAATGTATTTCGCATAATTGTCAATGAGCACATCAAAGGCATTCAGCACCTTGATACGAACGTCTTCTTGAATCCGAGAATCGATCCTGAGCATCGAGTCCACAGAGCACTTAAGCTCCTGAAGGAATTGTTTGTTAGGATCAACATCGCCCGTTTCAAACAGGGACTGTCCTTGAACCAAACTATCAAGTATGATTTTCAGATACGCAATCTCATCCGACTGCTTGGCTCCGCGGGTAACCTTTTCACCAAACATCTGCTGCCTCCATATTCATCCGTAAAGGTCGCCCTGCCACGCGTCCTAATGAAAGAGCAGGCTATTAGCTTTCCTTCTGCCAAGCGGAATATAGGATATCCTCTTTCCCTTCCGACGCATACTTCTTTCTCTCAAGGCTTTCCTTTGCCACGTGAATACGCATCGAATAATAGCTTCCCTATTATCTTCATTAATCGCAATAAATTTTATCGCCACATAATTAGACGGTTCTTCTAGGGTTGGTCCTTGTTCAGACAACTTACCAAAACGAACAACTTTACCAACAGCCTGTATGACCAAAAATGGGGAGGTTGGCAAAGTCATTTTTATGTCAAGCAAATCACCTACCTGAAAACAATCGCTAGTATTAAACCTAACACCTGCTCCACTGAGATTGACTTTCATCGGTTTCTGTACAAAAAGATCAACTTTTTCAGAGCTACTCATGAGTTTTCGAAGATGGTCAAGCTTTTTATGAATGCGATAGATCTCATTGAGAATCTCCACAGGAATGGTACCTGTGTCAGTGTCACTTTCAAGGCCCAAATAAAAGCCTGGGTCAGAAAGCTCAGCGGCATGTTCTGGATTCTCATTTAGATATTGTTCTCTTCTTCTTATATATTCTTCTCCTGTAAGCCTCATATATTTTAATATAATAAATCCATCCGCTCTCACATGCGACCTGGACGAGCTGTTCTGTCTAATATGAGGTGCAGATAAATTTTCTATACTGTTCATTCTTGTTGGTTCCCACATTTTTTGCCGTACCCCCAAGATATTATATAGAAAAATTTACCTTATAAACGCCCGATCATTAAGAATTACACTTTTTAGGTTTTAATCAATTTACAAAAAGGTATGTGCATCCATCATGCCGAAATATGAAAAATCAATAAAAAAATTTCATATAAATGTAGATATCAAACTAGTTTAATGACTTAGCTGCCAACTCAAAACCACATATCTCACACATGGACCAACGGCGTTATGTCAATGAAGTGAAAAAGTTTCCTATTAAGTGAAAAAATTTCTTTGACCGGTATGTGCCACTGAGTTCGTCTGTGAAGCCTCCCCGTACTTCCGCACGGGGGTTTGCTTCGCGACAATCCAAATGCCCCCTAAATGTTGGACACATTTTGGGATATGGTGGATTCAGGGTTCTGATAGAGCCTTTTTGAGCATGGAGATCACCTGCGTCTCGGTTCTCCTTCTGCCAGCTTTTCAACCTGTCTTAAAAGAGGGGCGTATTTCCCCATTGGTTGAGGGCACCTGTTTCCCCTTGACCCATGGCTCCTTGTTCAATATATACATTTATGGGGTAGGTTGCTTTCATAGGTTTTGCTATTTCCTGTACACCAACCGGTTAATAGCAACAAAATGGGGTTTTTTCTTGATCTCAAAGCCAATAACAGATTAAGCTGCGACTCCATGGCATACGTGCAAATGGCTTCATCGATTCATTGATGCATGATCCCCTAGCCATATAGAATCGCACGGCGATAGGGATGGCCAGCCTAATGGATATTTCTTTGCCCAAAAAGGTATAGATGTCTGCCTCAAAACCCAAGTTGCATCGAGACGTCACTTCTGCCGGTCAATCCAATCCGGTGACACCTGAGCTCCAGGCCTCAATGTCAAACACGCAACACCCCCCAACCATCGGACAGATCCTTAAAAATCACAGCACCATATCGGCCTGGCTAAATTTGAATAAGGCCCAGAAGCCAGAGGTATTTATCTTGCTGGCTGACCGGCTGTCTGATGCCGAAAGGGATGCCTTGCTGCAGACCACTGATATCGTTATTGACATCCATGGTGATCTGATCAAAAGGCTTGCCGAGGTTGAGAACGAAAACAAGCACCTGAGATCTTTGAGCCTGATCGATGCCCTTACCGGTCTCTATAACTATCGGTTCTTCTCCAAACAACTCGAGATCGAGATGGCACGAACCAGGCGGACCTTGCATCCATGTTCCCTCATGATGATAGACCTCGACAATTTCAAGCTACTGAACGATACCTATGGCCATGTAGAGGGGAACAAATTCCTGGTAAAGGTCACCGAAACCCTTAGTCAGAAAGTGAGACCGACAGATATCCTGTGCCGTTACGGGGGCGATGAATTTGCGGTTATCATGCCAGAGACAGGCCTGTTTGATGCCATGCACATCGGGCAACGACTGAGGGAGTCCGTGTCCCGCATACCATGGAAACTAGACCACCCTGTTTCCGCAAGCATAGGATTAGCGGAATACGACCCCAGTACTGAACAGGGGGTAAGCGAGTTTATGGACATGGCTGACCGGGCCCTTTACAAGGCAAAGAAAAGTGGTAAGAACAAAATTTGCTTTGAAGCCCCACCGCAAAAAACGGTTGAGACAGAACCGGTCAGCCAGATGGAGAGAGAGGCGCTGCTTAAACCGAACAGTAAATCGTAGAAGCATGTCGTGAAATGAGGCTAAACACTGAACCGCAAACTGGAAAGGCAGGTATTCGTGACAGCGCCTGAAACGCCTGAAATTGCCGCCATTGCAAGTGGGAAGGGGGGCGTAGGGAAAACATTCATTACCGCAAACGTTGCCGCTTCTTTTGCCAGGGATGGGAAAAGGGTTTTGGTGGTGGACTGTGATTTGGGCCTGGCCAACATGGATGTGTTGCTAGCGGTTAATCCCAAGTTCACTTTGCAGGATGTCGTTTTCGGAGACCAGACTGTTCGGGATGTGATTATTTCCACAAAGGCAGGCTTTGACCTGATTCCGGCCAGCTCCGGTGTTAAGGAGATGGCCCAATTGTTCTATGAAAAGATTCAGCTTATAAAAAGCATGCTTAGACCGATTTTCGCCGAATACGATCAAGTCCTTTTTGATACCGGCGCGGGTATCTCGGAGGTTGTCCTGCAGTTTAATCTGTTTGCCGCCAAAAATATCATTGTGCTGAATAAGGAACCGACCAGTTTGACCGACGCCTATGCTGTCATCAAGCTTATGCACCAGAGGTTTGGTAGACACGCCTTTGGCATCATCGTCAATCCAGCCAAGGATGAAAAGGAGGCGGGCCGGACTTTCGACCATATGAATGCCGTGTGCAGGGAATTCTTAGGCCTTTCATTGAATTATCTTGGTTACGTTGTCCATGACGATGCGGTTCCAAGGTCGATCCTGAACCGCGAAATCCTGGTTCACGCCTCTCCAAAGAGTAGGGTTGCGATCAACTGTTCCAGTATTGCCAGGGCGATTTCCGGGTGGGTGTTATGAGAACCCGCCCATCCAAAAGCTTTCAGTGAAGATTTCCACAACGATCTCCTTGAGAAGCGAGATACCCACAAGATTCAGAATACGGAAAAGGCCCCCATTAAGCTCCTATGTTGCTGCTCTCCACCATATGCCCATGATGACACCGAGTTGCTTAAGGCATAGACAAATGCCGGGCCTGGGCAGTGAGTTCATGAGAAAGACAAGGTAAAAGCAGATGAAAGGTTTAGGGGTAACAGCCAGTTTCCATCCATAAATAACCTGTAAAAGAATGGGTACTAAATAAGATCTCCAGTTCATAAATGAGGTTTTTTTGATGAGCCGTTTATGGATGGGGAAACAGGAGGCAAGGGCATGCAAGACCGGGATACCGGACAATTTGAACCTGCCAGTACACTCGGTTATTTCAAGAAAGCCATTGAAGTTGTA
Organism: Deltaproteobacteria bacterium; assembly: GCA_003647275.1. GTDB lineage: Bacteria > Desulfobacterota > Desulfobacteria > Desulfobacterales. The sequence continues at coordinate 31,215 of QMMN01000015.1, read as the reverse complement.
AAGCTTAACAAACTTGCAATGGCACAAGTGGCCACAGACCCCAACGCCATCAGGTTTGGCATCACTGTAACCGCTATAGGCGGAGCACTGGCTTTTATTCCGGGCAAAGACCCTGTTGGGGTTTTGGTTGGTGCCCTTTTTTCTATTCTCACACTTTTTCTGTTCGCAGGTTTTGTCCACCTTTTCTGCGGCTACTCAAAGGGAAAAGAAGAATTTATGGGTTTTGTGCGGATTATAGCCTTAAGTGGTATTGTCGATTGGGCGGTCATCATACCGTTTGCTGGCCTGTTTGTTACAATATGGAGTGTTGTGATTGCCATTGTAGCGGCCCAGGAGGTTTATCACTTAACCAGGAGCAAGGCCACCTTTACTGTTCTGATGTCTGCCTTGACCCTCTGGACAATGACCTTCATGATCTTTAGCGGCCCCTTGTCTTTTCTGTATGAAATTTCAGGTCAATAGGGATGGGTTCATGGATATAGAACAAATTGAAAGGGCGCTTTTGACGCTGAACTACCGTGTGAGCGCCAGGGCCCTGAACTTGTGGAAGGGGGGCAACTCCCGAACCTTTGATCATAACACTTATGATGGATTCTATGAAATCCTTAATCCGACCACAATAAAAAGGATACGCGGCTCTGGACCATGGACCAAGCACAGACAAAGGCTTTTTCATTCTCTTTTAAGTCATTATTTACAATACCGCGTCTCTCCGTACGAAAATGAGTTGTTTACCTGGATGAAAGGCGCTGCCGCCCATGTTGATGGAGAAAAGATTTACTTCAAAGACATTCTCTCGTGGTGCCAAAAGCGAAGCGATTTGGCAAAGCGCAGGATCGTTGAAAAAGAGACAAGTAGTCTTTGCAAGTTCTTGAAACCCTTTGCGCTGGGCTTTTGGGAATTCTTTCTCAAGCTGCTTGAAGATGAATTTGGCTACAAGGACTATGCAGCGTATTGTCAAGACAAGAAGCAGGTTGATTACGATGCCTACGTGATCAGGCTGCAGTCATTATTGCAGCAGACCGACACACTATACTTTGAAGCTATGGAAGCCTGGGCCCAAAGGAGCTTGGGGGTATCGTTGTGTGAACTAAACCGATTTGATGCGATCTACCTGCTCGGCCTGGGTGAATTTGACCCCCTTTTTCCAGAGCATGCCCCTTTAAGTAAGCATCTCGACTTTTTCAATGAATGGGGGATAGAAGTGCAAAACGTTCCGGGCCTCTCTCTCGACATAAACCATTCGCACAAAAAAGGCGCTCAGGCCATGAGTTTTGCTTTGAGGATACCAAGCGAAATCTATGTTGTCATGAACCCACAGGGCGGCTGGATCGACCTTGAAACCCTGTTCCATGAAATGGGTCATGCCCTCAGTCATGCGTTCACATCGCCAGAGCTCTCTTCAGTCGAGAAAGATTTCTTTACCTCAAATACACTTTCAGAAACATATGCGTTCTTGCTCCAAAACATGAGCCTTTCTCTACCCTTTCTTGAAAGACACTTGGGACTTTCATCCAAAGCAATAGAAGAAATATCTTTTTACAAGGGCCTAAAGGACCTGTCTGTTTTCAGAAGATATGTGAGTAAATTTCTGGCTGAATACCAGATGTTCAAAAAAAACGAAGTCGAAAACGGAGAGATTTATGCCGATCTTTTAGAAAAACATACGGGGTTCTCCTATCGACCTGAAACGCACCTCTTTGATCTTGTACCGGAGTTTTACGCCCTGGACTATGTTGTCTCATGGATGGCCGAGGCTACGCTGGAAAAAACGCTGGCACAAACGCTGGGGCATGACTGGATGTTCAAGTCGGAAGCCGGCAAAATTCTCAAAGATTGGTGGCAATGCGGCAATCAATATGAACTTGATGAATTCTTCACCGTTAAGGGGATCGGATCCATTGACTGCAGAGATATCGTGGACAGGTGGCGTAGCAAGATATTGGGGGAACATGGAAATGCAAACCATTCGACAGCAAATGATAACGCTGTTGTCTAAAGCCATGTGTAGTGCCCGAGATCTCTCACAGATGCTGGGCATCCAAGAAAAAGAGGTCTACGGCCATCTTCCCCATATCGCACGTTCGGTTGCCTCACAAAAGCAACAGCTGGTGATACGCCCATCCCGATGCCTTGTGTGCGGGTATGTATTCGACAACCGAAAACGGTTTGCCAGGCCCAGCCGCTGCCCTTGTTGCAAAAAGGAACGCATCGATGAACCGAGATACCAAGTGATTTAAGTCCATTAAGCCTTGAAACCGCTTCCAGTACATTCTCAATGAACGTTCTGATAACTTTACGTCTAAAGCGATCTTGCGCCAAATAATCCCTTGAAAGTTTTCCAAGATTTCGGGTATGATATTTTTTTTGGTGGTGTGGTGACGGACGCCTTGGGCTTTTAGGGTGTGACCTCCTTTCTGTTTGTTGGTTCTATTAATCTCCGCAATTTATTTTGGCGATTATAAATAATCTGACAAAAAATACACCAGATACGCCGCCAATATGTGGATATTGGACCACTTCTATGGGTATCAAGAAATTCCATCTCTCTTGGACGGTTTTTCAGGGTTCTTAAGAGGTAGCAACAGTGAGTTTAACCGCTGATATCCTTCATGAAATAAACGACGAGGAATGGCCTTTATGATAGATATCGTGAAGATGACAGTCCTGATAGCAGATGACATGCCGGGCATGGTTAGCTCGATCCGGAGCATCATGAAGGTACTCGGATACGGGAAAAAATTCATACCTGTCACCAACGGACAAGAAGCCTGGCGGATATTGAAAAAAGAACCGGTAGACATAGCTATACTGGACTATAACATGCCCGTTATGAACGGCGTGGAGGTATTAAGTCGCATACGGGAAGACAGGGATTTGAGAGATCTTCCGGTGGTCATGGTTACGGCCCACTCGCACCAAGAATTTGTGGCGGAGGCTGCTGAATCAGAAATAGATGCCTATATATTAAAACCCGTTACCGTCAAGGTTCTGGGCGACAAAGTCTTACATGTGGTGGAAAACGCCAATAACCCGCCTCCGATGGTTTATCATCTCCAACAAGCGAGGAGATTTGAGGATGTTGGGGATATAGATGCTGCTATCGATGAAGCCAGACTGGCCATGAAGGCCAACCCAAAGTCGTCAAGACCCTTGCGTGAATTGGGTTATTATTATTTTAAGAAAAACGATTTGAAAGAGGCCGAAAAGTGGCTATTAAAGGCCGCCCAGATGAATTCTTTAGACGTCTTTGCCTTTCACTATCTAGGAGAGCTATACCTGAAACGCAATGACATAGACAAGGCATCCCGATACTTTGACAAGGCTATGAGCATCAGTCCTCGCCACCTGACTCGAGGGATTCATTTCGGGAAAATCTTGGTTCAAAAGCAGAAAATCGAAAAGGCCATTCAGGTATTTGAAAAAGCACTCACACTGTCGAAAAACGACCTTAAGTTGCGAGAAGAAATAGCCAGTTTTTGTATCGAGACAGGGGCAAAGGGATACGGCGCCAAACTTCTGGAGTCTATTGTAAGGGCAGATCCGAAGCGAAAGGATCTGTTGTTTAAACTAGGCGTCGCCTTAGAAGAGATTGGCAAACACTCTAAGGCCTTATCTTATCTAACAAATGCGGGGAAAGAGGACAGGGACAATCTCGAAATCAAGATGCATCTCGCCACAGTCAATTTAGCGCTGGGCAGACCGATTCGGGCTGAAAAAATATTGAAGGAGGTACTGAAGGTCGACCCGAAAAACAAAAAGGCAAAGGAGCTTTTGAAAAAGTGCGTTTAACTCGGGAGATGATTGATGACAAATGACAAAAGACTTCTTGAAGTTTTGGTCGCTATCGGCAATATCTCCAATGACAGGCGGCTTGGGTTTGGGCAAAAACTTGAGCGGATCCTTCGTGAGGTTGTAAATTGCATGCAGGCCAAAAGTGGGTCGATCATGCTTCTGAAAGGCCGCAAGACCCTCGAAGTGGTAGCCTCAACGAGGCCCGAATTGATCGGTGTCAAACAACGCCTTGATGAAGAATCGCCTTCTTCCTGGGTCGTGAGAAACAAAGCCCCTTTTTACACGGACAGGACGACCGAAAGTAAAAATCTGCAAAAGAGGTTTGATCACTATGAGAAAGACGCCTTTCTTGTCGTGCCCATAATCAGTAACAACAAGGTCATCGGCGTACTGAACGTGACCGAGAAAATTGGTGCAGACATATTTGAAAAAGAGGAACAAGAAATGCTTTTACGTGTCGCCGGTCAGGTTATCAGCGCCCTTGAAAACCAACGCCTAATCGAATCTTTAAGAAAAAGCAGGCGGACCGTGCAGAAAAAAAACCGTGAACTGATGAAGCTGGAGGCGCTCAAAACAGATCTTTTCAATATGCTGATCCATGATTTAAAAGGGCCGATTTCCGAGTTGGTCGCCAATCTTGACATTCTTTCCTACACGGTCTCTGATGAAAATCGCCCGTATGTCGAATCGGCCCAAACAGGGTGCGACACATTGTACAGGATGGTATCAAACCTTTTAGATCTTGCCCGACTTGAGGAAGGCAACCTCAAACTGTTATACGAAAAGATAGATCCGAAAGACCTCATAAAGGAGGCCCTGGCCCGGCTGTTCGGATTGTGCAAGACGAAAGAACTGCGTTTTGTAGAGAAGTTTTCACCCGCTGAAACCGGGGGGTTTTTCTGGGGAGATCGGGGTGTTTTGCTCCGGGTCCTGCAAAACCTCTTGGCCAATGCCATCCAGTATTCCCCCCCTGGAGAAACAATTGAGGTAGGTTTTCATTACCTGAAATCCCCGGAAATCGAATTTTTTGTCAAGGACCACGGTCCTGGCGTCCCTGCTGAATCCCAGGAAGCCATCTTTGACAAATACATACAGCTTGAAAAGAAAAAAAATGGCCGAATGTACACCACGGGTCTGGGATTGACCTTCTGCAAGATGGCTGTAGAGGCCCATAGAGGGAAAATTGGTGTCAAAAGTGAGACCCAGAAGGGCAGTCGCTTTTGGTTTGTCCTGCCCTTAGAACATAAGGAGGCAGGTCGTCCCAAAAGGTAGGAAAAGTACCCCCTCGGAGCCCTCTTGACTGGCCTAAAAAAGACCTCTTTCCTTTCCGGGTTCCGTAAGCCCGTGACGCGAATTCCCGCTCTGCTTGCCCTGCTGCGGTAGCTACACGGGGGGCGGGGGGCTTCTCAACAAAATGATTTTTCAGCCTTTTCGAGCATAACGCTTAAGGCTCAAGATAAGATTCATCGATGAAGCAAGATCGCTTCGAACACTCGATGTCCTCAGTTTGACATTTGCTTATTGCCATGATAAAATATAATCGAAAAGGAGGGATTCCATCGCTTCAAAAATCTTTGTTTAAAAAATTCCTTGTTTGGCATATAATTTTGCTTTATAGACAAGTCCTTGAAACAATAAATACAAGGAACCAAACTATTGAACATCCAGGTTTCCAAACTTTTTCTACAAAACCTGCGATGGAAAGAAAGGGGAGATAAATTTGAGGGAATTCAGTAGCTTGGAAGTCAAGGTCGTTGACAACGACCTTGAAAAGGCCATAAAACTGCTGAAAAAGAAGATTCAAAATGATGGCCTGTTCCGACGGCTTAAGCTTAAAAAGAGCTATGAAAAACCGAGCGAGTACCGTCGCCGGAAACGTCGCGAATCTGAAAGAAGATGCAGATTATCCCGACTAAAAAAAGCCAGGTATTGGAGTTAAACTTTATTCGGTGAGCCCGGGTCTTACCGGGCTCTTTTTGTCCAATCCTTCCTCTTAACCTCACTGGCAGGTCCCATCTTAGCATTTTAACGATACAATTTCATAGGATCTTATGCTATAGGGATGGGCCATGTTGTCCCGATATTCCTTTTGGATCATTTTTTTTACATGGATTCTGTGGGCTTCATCAACGTCTGCAGGGCTCCTGTCCAATGATGCGCCGACGGATCTTCCCTATCACATCAAGGCAGACTCATTGGCCTACGATGATAACACCAAGACTTACAGGGCCAGGGGGCATGTAACTGTTACAAAAGGTGATCAGTCTTTGCAGGCAGATGCTGTTGATTTAAACACAGAAACCGGGGAGGCTGTGGCCTGGGGCCAGGTATACTTTACCTCGGGTGAGGATTGGCTCACCGGGACCCGAATTGAAATCAACATGGATGCAGGTATCGGCACCCTATATGACGGAACACTCTTTATTCAGGAGAGCCATTTTTACATCAAGGGAAACATGATAGAAAAGGTAGGCCAAGACACCTATTATATTGATGACGGTCGCCTTACCACCTGCGACGGGGATTCTCCGGCCTGGGAAATCACCGGCAAAGACTTGGATGTCACGATAGAGGGTTACGGCACGGTCAAACATGCCACCCTTTGGGCAAAGTCGGTTCCCGTCTTATATGCACCGTTTTTGGTCTTTCCAGTAAAAATAAAGCGCCAGACCGGTCTCCTTGTGCCCCAGGTGTCGTATTCAAATCGAGACGGTTTTGAGTACAATCAGCCCTTTTTCTGGGCCATAAGTGAAAGTTCTGATGCCACCTTTTATGAACACTACATGGCCCACCGCGGTTTCAAGCACGGGGTCGAATATCGGTTCGTATTGGCGCCTGAAAGCAAAGGCACTGTGATGTACGATTTCCTTTACGACCGGCAGATTGATGATGGCACGATTCCGCAAAACTCAACCGGGTATCACTATGAGGGATTTCGGGGAGATGACGAGAACCGTCTGAATAGAAAGCGGTGGTGGTTCAGGATGAAAAGCGATCAAGACCTTCCGGCCGGATTTAAGGCAAAGCTGGATGTCGATCTTGTGAGCGACCAGGATTATCTACGCGAGTTTGACAGCGGCTATTCAAGCTATGAAGACTCTGATATTTATTTCCTTGAAGAATTTGGCAGAGGACTCGATGATCAAACCGATCTGGTTCGGCTGAATCAGTTGAACCTCAACAGGAACTGGGACCATTACAGCTTGAACGCCGACATTCGCTGGTATGATGACGTGATTACCCGAAAACATGACCGGCCTGATGGAACCCAACAGAATTTGCCATCAGTGGCCTTTACCGGTTCCAAGCAAAGGATTTCTGATTCCCCCCTGTATTTTGATGTAGCAACTTCTTTTGACCATTTCTGGCGGGATGTTGGAACGCGGGGATACCGTACAGATCTTTATCCAAGGGTTTACTACCCCATAAGTATCTTCAAATATTTTGACTTTGAACCCTCTGTCGGCATGCGCGAGACGCTGTGGCAGGCCGAAGAATATGAACCCAAAAGCGCGAAAACAGAGGATCAGTTGCAATCGCGGGAAATATACGATTTGAAAGGGGATCTGTCCACAGAGGTCTCAAGACTATTCAACCTGAGGGCCGGAAGAATCGACAAAATAAGACATGCGATCAGGCCTCAGGTGGTGTACGAGTATGTCCCTACCTTGGAACAGGAAGACCTCCCTGATTTTGTTGGCACCATAGATAGAAAGAATCTTGTGACTTATTCGGTCACGAACAACTTTACTGCTAGGGTGACCGAACCGCAGAAACCAGGCACAGAAAAACAACTTGGGTCTGATCAAGCATCCATTTTGCCCAAATACCGTTACTATGATTTCTGTCGGATCAAGTTCACGCAAAGCTATGATATAATTGAGGCACGCCAGGACAAGAAGGCCGGAGGGAGACGGCCTTTTTCTAATGTGACAGGGGAGATCGAATTCAAACCATCCCGCTATCTGGACCTGGAAGCAGATGCTGCATGGTCACCCTATGATGGTGAATACAAGAGCTATAATGCAATCCTGGCCTTGAGCGACGATCGGGGAGACAGGGGGTCGGTGGATTACCGATATACACAGGACAGTGGCAAAAGTATTTTAACCGAGATTTCTGTCAAGCTCTTTGATCCCTTTTCTGCCTACTGGGAGCACGAACGAAACCTCAAGGACGGGCAGGAAATAAAATCGGTTGTGGGATTCAAGTATGAGCGCCAGTGCTGGTCTTTGAGTGTCAGTTACACCCATGACAGGACAATGGATGTGCGAGAGTACTTTTTTGAGATAAGCCTGTACGGACTGGGTGAGTTCGAGCTGGGTAAGTACAGACCTGGTAAGGGGGAGAAGACATGGAAGAAAGGATAGGTTATAGGGAGGACCGGCTGGTGGATTTTATGTGCAATCAACTGACGCGGCCAGTGAAATGAACGAGCAGCTGAGGCAGCCATTCATCCCGGGATTTCTGCTGCAGGCAATGGACGCCGCTGACTATGCAGGCGGCCTTTTATTTGATCTGGTCTTTGTCTACAGGTGTGGTGGTTAAATCAGGTCTCTACGAATAGAACATTCTGGTTTAAAGGCAACACAGATGACAGCGCCAATTGACATGCGTCCTGCCTGGTACGTGCTTCACACTCGGAGCCGTTTTGAACAGGTCGTCTCTGATGGTCTTCAGGGCAAATCCCTTGAGGTCTTTCTTCCAAAGATAACGGTCATGAGCAAGCGCCGCGACCGGCGTATGAAGATTCGGGTCCCTCTGTTTCCTGGCTATGTCTTTATAAAAAGTGATCTCAACGTGCACGAGCGCCTCGAGATCGTGAAAACCGTGGGCGTTGTCCGTTTTGTTGGAAACAAGGACGGCCCGGTCCCCGTACCGGATGAAGCGATTGATTCCCTTCGAATCATGGTTGCAGGGGGCGGCCCTGTGGAAACCGGTACCCGCTTCAAAAAAGGGGATCGCGTCATGGTCGTGGAGGGGCCCTTTGCAGGTGTAGTAGGCACCTTTATGCGGTATCGTGGTTACGGCCGCGTGGTGGTAGCCATTGATGCCTTGGGGCAGTATGCAGCGGTAAACGTTCCCGAAGAACACATAGAAAAGCTTCCAGAGATTCTGTAATTGGCCTTATATTACCCCCTCTTTTTCCATCCTCGTATCCTAATAATCCCTTCATCTGCGGCATGCTCACCGTGGTCTGACTAGGCAAGCCTGATCGACCCAGGCGTTTCGGAAAATTTCACAGGGATGCCGATCTGTTTGAATCCACCCGCCTGGAATGATCTATTTCCAGGATCATATCCCTCTCCAAAAGTTGGGGATCCAAGGGATCCTTTATCTTGAGCACTTCGTCCATCGGGCTCTCTCCTTTCCTGGAGTTTTCTCAAATGCTTACGGGAAACAGATTATGCGAAAAAACTAGATGTGGACATCATCAAATAAATGGCTTATACATAAAATCCGCAACTTATATAAACGAGAAAGCCCACGCTTAGCAAAAGCGGAAAAGGAGAAAAAAGGAGGTAAAAAGCCATGAAACGTGTTGCCCGAGTCACAGAGGTCATTGCCGGATCACCGGTTAGTTTTGATGACGCCATCAAGGCAGGCTTTGAAAGAGCCTGCAAGACTCTTCGCAGTATCACAGGCATCCGCATCCTTGAACAACGCATTAAGGTGGACGACAACAAGATGGTGGAATATCGTGTAAGGATGGAAATCATCTTTGTTCTGGAAGATTAGGCCCTATTCTTCTTCGGCACGACGATGGACCATACGGCTCAATATAAGAAAAAGGTTGGTGACCAGCAGTATGCCGCTCAAAAGCATCAGCACGATGGGGACCCAGCAGTAACGCTGATATTGCTGGTGCTCCAGGGCAACACTGATTCCTATCGTGCTAAAATAAAACACAGATGCTGCGAAGATTGAGATCACAAGACAAAAGAGGTCCGAATCATACCAAGGCGTGACAACCTTTCGAAATGATGGATTCCTGTGCAATTTCATAGAAGAAAATATTACACAAATACAGGGCAAGAAATCAAGTGTGCATACAGTAACGTGAGCCGACAACCCCAAACCTGCCGGAGGCCGCACCCTGACCGGCTCGATCCCCGCTCAAGAAGCTCTGCCGTAAGGCAAAACCCTTGGCCTTTAGGACGGGAGAGGCTTCACATGCGATTGTTAATCATGGCGGCCTCCGTCTTTTTGTGTCTGTATGTGTCTGGGTGTGCCGTGATACAGAAGCTGAAAATGCCAACCGTGGTACGCATCAAGGGGTTGCCAGAGACGTTTGAGATAGGAGCCATTGTTCGCACTGCAACCGGTGAGGTCGTTTCCTTTGAGGAACTCATGGCTGACCTTGAACATGTTCGGATTGTGTACATTGGGGAGAAACATAGCAATGAAGCACACCATAACGTACAGCTCAAGATACTCAAGGCGCTTTATGAAAAAGACCCTAGATTGTTAGTCGGCATGGAGATGTTTGTCAATGCCGACCAGCACGTGCTGGATCAATGGCGTGCTGGCAAGCTGGATCAGGAGACCTTCTTGAAGGAGGTGGACTGGGAAAACACATGGAAATTCGATTTCAGCCTTTACCGTGCTGTTCTCGATTTCATCAGGGAAGCGTCATTAAAGCTGGTGGGCCTCAATATTCCGCACGCCATTGTCGAGAAGGTTGCCAGGGAGGGCTTGGATGCCCTTTCAGATGAGGAGCGGAAGCAAATTGCACAGGAGATTGATACCTCAAATGAGGAACACAAGGCCTATGTTAAAACCGTTTTTGGCACCCATGAGTCCGATGAAATAAGCATATTTGAATCCTTCTACGAGGCCCAGTGTGTTTGGGAGGATTCCATGGCAGAGGCGATCTCGCGGGCATTGAACAACAAACGGATGGTCGTGCTCACCGGAAATGGCCATATAGCATACAAGTTCGGCATCCCCGACCGTGCATTCAAGCGCACAAAGGCCTCATTTCAAACGGTCATGCCCGTAGCAGTCGGCACAGAGGTGGATCGCGATATGGCAGACTATTTCTGGGTAACGCCTGCCAAAAAGCAGGCGGACCGGAGCCGACTGTGCCATCGAGGGCCCAAAAGGCCTCTGGTAGGGATTCGACTTAAGACCTTGGATCAGGGCAAAGGCGTGCTCATTGTAGGTGTTTTGCCAAAAAGCCCGGCCGCACGGGCTGGAATTAAACCACAGGACATCCTGGTGGCTATTGATGGAAACCCTGTATCTCGCCTATCTGACATTCATAATGCCATCGCTGGAGCAGAAGGGGCCTCGACGACCTATTTGTTCAAGATTGACCGGCAGGGAGAGCTCATGGAGTTGATGATTCAGATCAACAAGACGGATCCCGCAAGTAAGGAAGCATCACCTTGAAAATGCACAGCGAGTGCTAACCCTGCAGTTTGCTGCAGGGAGCTCCAATTCGGCCGAATCACTGCTTTTATAACGTTTTGGACTACCCGCCTATAATTGTGTCATATGGCATTATCTACGGCGGAAAATCAACCGCTTTTGGTGACGGCCAGTTTGTGCCATCCACTACGTGTCCATTATTCCAATTTTGGAGCGAAGCCCTTAAGTTCGTATATAGGCCACACCATGACCGTGAGAAATGGACAGATCCTGGACTTAAGGATCGAAAAGTTGATTTTCGGGGGCAGAGGTCTTGCGCGGGTGAATGGCCTGGCCATATTCGTGGAAAGGGCCGTGCCCGGCGATGAGGTACGAGTCAGGGTATTTAAGAAAAAAAAGAATCACGCTGAAGCGCGGGTTATTGAATTGATCACCCCGTCGCCCTTCAGGATAGAGCCGCCATGCCGCTATAGCGGCTTTTGCGGCGGATGTACGTGGCAATTTCTTGATTACGAAAAGCAGCTCTTTTTCAAAAGGGAACACGTGGTCGAAGCCCTGGAGCACATTGGCCAACTCAGAAACATCCGAGTACATCCCATTATTCCATCTGAGAAAAGATTTGGCTACCGTAACAAGATGGAATTTTCCTTTTCTGACCGGAGGTGGCTGTTGCCAGAGGAACTTCCCAGGAAGGATATCCAGAAGGACTTTGCCCTGGGGCTTCACGTGCCGGGCACCTTTGATAAGGTTCTCGATACTGAGTCCTGTCTGCTAATGCCGGATACAGGAAACAATATCCTGCGTGATGTGCGACACCATGTTAGGAAAAGCGGCATAGCCCCTTATGGACTAAGGTCCCACGAGGGGTTTTGGCGATTTTTGATGCTCAGGCACGCTTCAAGCCATAACCAATGGATGGTCAATATCATTACATCAGAAGAGCAAAGGTCCTGGGTTCAACCCTTAGCCGATCTGCTGTACGAAAAGTATCAAAACATTACCTCAGTTGTGAACAATATCAATACGAGGAAGGCTGGAATCGCTGTCGGCCAGTGGGAGATATGCCTTTCAGGCGAGCCCTTCATCTCAGACAAGATTGCAGGGTTTGAGTTTGAGATATCAGCCAATTCCTTTTTTCAAACGAATACGGCCGGGGCTGCACGTCTCTATGAAACCGTGAAGGCTTATGCCGGCCTCACAGGCAGGGAAATCGTGGTGGATCTGTACAGCGGAACCGGTACGATTCCGATATTTTTGTCTGATGGCGCAAGAAAAGTTGTAGGCATTGAAATTTCAGAAGGGGCTGTGCAGGACGCACAAAAAAACTGCCGGGAAAACCGCATTCGGAACTGCCAGTTTATATGCAAAGACATCAAAAAAGGCCTCAAGGATGTTACAGACATACCTGACGTGATGGTCATCGACCCCCCAAGAATAGGCATGCACAAAGATGTTGTAAACATCGTTCGCAGCCTGTCTCCTGGGAGAATCGTTTATATCTCCTGTAATCCAACGACACTTGCACGGGACCTCGCCATGCTAAAAGAAGACTATCACGTCGTGGAAGTCCAGCCCGTTGATATGTTTCCTCACACCTATCACATAGAATCTGTAGCAAGACTCGAAAAATTACCTTAATCCAGCATCGAACAAACCCGAATAAGACGTTAGAGGCCCCTGTGGGTGTTTGGAAAGGACTAGAAGCGGTTTCAAAACCCTCCTCTCGCTTGTTTGACCATTTTGAGAAGTTCTAAGCCCTCTTATCTGATAAGGGAGAAGGCTCCCCGTGTATATTTTGTCTTGAGGTATCCGGTTAATATAGGCTAAAATTAGGCTAAGCAAAAAACCAAAGAAAGGAGGAATGTGAAAGATACGAGTTTTGTCAACTGGATGGCCTGCTTGGCTCGTTTCATTGCACGGATGGCTAAGCAGGAAAAAGCAAATTGCTCTAATATTTTTTGTCTGGCCATTTGAGACCATGTTTATGGGCATATCTACCATGCTCGTGAATATGAATATGGGTGTGCGGGATTCTTTCCTCATCAACTGAAACCTTGCCCCTTATCATGTAACCGATACGGTGGGTTGCCTCCATTAGCAAATCAATGTTATGTGAAATAAGGATATAGGCAAGGTCAAGGCCTTTTAGGATGTCGATGATCCTTTTTTCCGTTGTCTCATCCAGACCAGCAGTTGGTTCGTCCAGGAGCAGAACCTCTGGTTCCATGGCAAGAACTGTGGCCAGGGCCACAAGTTTTTTTTCCCCGCCGGAGAGCTTATAAGTCATCCTGTGCTCAAATCCCGTCAGGCCCAGGGACGCCAATGTCTTTCGGGCAACGGTCCTGGCTTCATCCTGAGATTTACCCAAATTCAGGGGACCAAAGGCCACATCCTCCAAGACCGTGGGCGTAAACAACTGGTCATCCGCATCCTGAAAAAGAAGGCCAATTCTTTGCCGGACACTTCGAAAGTCTTTCTCCTGCCTGACGGTTTTGCCGAAAATTTCGATATTGCCCGACGAGGGTTTCAAAAGCCCCATGATAATATGAAGCAGGGTAGTCTTGCCGCTCCCATTGGGTCCCATCAGGCCCATGCGCTCCCCCTGGTGTAATTGCAAGTTGAGTTCATCGAGCACAGGGGCGCCGCCCGGATAGGCAAAAGTTACATCCATCAGATTTATAATCAGGCTATTCTTGTCCACTCCAATACCACCAATCCCAGAATGACAGCCAGCATCAAAATGAGGAAAATGATATCAATGGTCTTCATGGAAAACTGACTGAGGCTATAAAGTCTTCCTCTGAACCCCCGGCACAGCATGGCATTGTAAACCCTTTCGGCCCGCTCGTAACTCTTGACAAAAAGCATCCCGACTAAATAGGCAAGGGCCTTGTAGGTATGCATGTTGGTTCTTGGCCGGAAGCCCCGAATTTTCATGGCGTTCACCAGCCGGAGATACTCATGGTGCATGACATGAATATAGCGATAAGTAAAGAAAAACAGGTGAGTGATCTTTTTGGGAATTCCTAGTTCATACATGGCATGGCCCAAGGTAAAGATGGAGGTTGAGGCAATCAGTGTAATCAAGACGACCATGATAGCGTTAGATTTGATGCTGATCCGGGCGACATAGTATACCCCCTCACGGGTTGCAACCAGTGGACCTATTGAAAAGAGGGATTCACCTTCAAAGGTGAAGGGGAGAAAAAACCACAAAAAAGTGATCAGCCCGTTAACCGGAACCAGTCGGCGGATGAGTTCCTTCATCGGCACGCCAGCCACCTGTACAATGCAAAACCCCAAAGCCAGGGCCAATACCAGAACCACCCATTGAGTCGAAACGGCCACGACAACAGAGAAAAGGGTTGCGACGACAATCTTGACGCGAGGATCAAGGCGCTGAATCAAGGAATCACCAGCGGCAAATTCTTTCACAATCACTTGGTTGAGCTATTCCCTTTTTCGACGGTTTGCAAAATACAAGGCCACCCCCACAAGGCCGAAGATATAGCCTATGCCACCTATCACCTCGGTCACTTTGGGGCCACGATCCATGGCGTTAACCAGCATATCGATGATTGGCGTGAGCTTTCTGTCCAAGCACTTATTGATGATCTCCTCGACCTCCTGCCGGGACAGGCCCATCGTCTCTGGAACAGACAGCCCCCCACTTGACCTGACGTCTGTTGAATGGGCAGCCTCTTCAGTGGCGACTTTAACCCCAACTTCAGGGAGACTGCCTCCGGACACGTCACCCACTGCGGTGATCTCCTCGGCCGGTATTTTCCACTCTGCCATATGGCCCATGGAGGCCCTCAAGACAACCTTGAGGTCGGTCTTTTTGGGTACCTTAAAGGAAAATGCCCCTTGTTCATCGGTTTTCCCTTCCAGGAGCTGGTTTCCCTCTGAATCGAAAACGAGCACTTGAGCCCCCTTGACCCTTTTGCCTCCGCTAAACTTGCTCTGAGTGTGGATCGTATCTCCCTCTACCCAGGCAAAGATCATAACCTTGTGGGCCAATGCAGGTGCATTGAAAAATACGAGCCATAAGGCTGTAAAGAGAAGGCAAAAAAACAGACGCCTACCCCGAGCCATTCTGTGGCTGCGATGACAGTTTTGGCACATATGCTCCCTCCAATAATTCCGGTTTTACCTGTCTGAGAAACAGGGCGCAAACAGCTGTCAAGCCCCCCTCAATGACCATCACGGGTAAATGGGCTGCAACCACCACTTTGGCCACAGGCAAGAAAGCCTCGCCAGTCAAATATAGAGAAAACCCCACTAGCATGCTGCTAAGAAAAACTGCGCAACAGCCGCCCGCAAAAGCAGAGAGGATGAAGACAAGCCGCCTAGCACCAATCCCCACACCCCAACTGAACAAATAGTGGCATACGACAGCAGGAAGAGCCATGTTCAGGGTGTTGACACCAAGCGTTGTGATCCCCCCAAACTGGAACAGAAGGGCCTGGAGAGCCAGGCCAACCAAGATAGCGGGAAAGGCCTTCCAGCCTAGGATCAGGCCTAACAGGCCGTTCAAGATCAGGTGGACCGAAGAAGGGCCAACAGGTACATGGACCAGTGAGGCCACAAAAAAGGCCGCAGATAGGATTCCTACGGATGGTATTTCTTCATTCTCAAGCCTTCTTAAACCAACAGCAACGCCTGCTGCTGTGAGGCCTGCGCCTGCTATGAGAACGCCTGGAGATAAAACCCCTTCCGAGATATGCATGATTTATTGTCCATTGTCACAGTTGTGCGGAGTCCGTAGCATTAAGATGAATGTTCGGATTTCGGATTGTTTTCTGGGATCCCTAATCCCTCAAATTCTGTGTGGTTAGTGGTTTTTCCAACGAACAACGGACCACCGACAACTGACGATCATGATCACGCCTGAGAATTAAGGAACTCCAAATTATGACCGTTCAAAGTGTAAATGATGATATTCTTACGCTACTTCATGTCGTGAAATTTGACCCAGAGGACAGCCCCCAACTCAACGTCCTTGTCTTGTCCGTTATACTTCATCTTGGCGTCCGAGGTGTTCAAGGCAGCAAAGCCCCACCAGCCAGCCCTGGGCGCGGCATAGGTAAACACCCCGTTTTGGTCTGCCTTGATGGTCTGAGTCACCATGTAATCGGTAGGAGCGCTACATTTGCCATCCTTATTGTAGTACTCGACCTCAACTTCTGCATAGGGTACAGGTTTGCCGTTTAGTTTTACGATCCCCTGGAAGACATTACCGGTGTAAAGGCCATAAGGTTTGGATATGGGAACGATTTCGGTCTCAAGCCCAATCTCTTCATCCCAACCCTCATCATCACCACAGGCGGTTACCACCGCTTTTGTGTAATGGATGATGTAGCAGTCTTCTGCCGGTTCCCAGTAAGGCTGAGGCTCCATATAAAACATGTAAACACCAGGTCGCTTTATCTTGTAGCTTGTGGTCCATGTCTGATGTCCCTTTGTTTTGGTAGGTCTGAGGGAGCCTAGCAAGTCTGTCTCCCTACCATTGATCACCACGCCAAACTTGGCAGGTTTAACCAGTTCCATGCCAATACCCTCAAAGGGATGCCAGAACATGAGATCTATTTTAATGACTGTATCCTCCCCCTGCATCACCATCTGATCTGACGGGATGACCATCCCAAAGTGCGCTGAAGCCGGACCTGCCACCGCAAGGGAAAGAATAAGCACCCCCAGCCATGCTGCTGCAATAAAACAACCTTTTTTCATCTATGCCCCCTTTCAAAAAAAAGCCACGAGGCCTACCATCTTCTGATGATCATTTGCCTTCGTGGCACAATGTTTCTTTATGTAAAACCTTTAACACCGCCCAGGAGCTTCAGCTCCTGATTTTGTAACCTCAATAGTAAGTTCGAGGGCCTTCGTCAAGGGCCAAGATAAGGCGATTGCGCCAAAAGTGAAAAGGCGTCAGCGGCTTTTCACGCGCACAAATTTTGGCTTGGTCCATCATCTTGAAAAGGCGGTCATGAAGGCAAGAATCAACACGCCTCTTAAGATGGTGTTTGGCTAGCGCTTTGCTTGAGCGCCTCCACGAGCCGGTATGGTATCCTCAGTTCCCCTTTTCCGATCCCAATATACACCCCCGGCTTTGCTGTTCCGTGAAAATCCGTTCCGCCTGTCATAAGGAGCTCGTGGCGATGGGCAAGGCGTTGATATTGGGCAGTGAGATCAGGTCCATGGTCTGGATAGTAGACCTCCACGCCTTTTAACCCGTCCTGCTTCAAGTCAGCAAGTATTCTATCCAGCCCCCCCTCGGTCTTTTCATTCAGGGTAAAGGGGTGAGCCAGCACAGGGACGCCTCCGGCCCGCAAAATCGCCTGGATTGCCTCCGCAGGCGCAAGTCGGTATCTTTTGACATAGGCGGGACGACCTTTTCTTAAAAACTTATTAAAGGCCTCATCAATATTTTGAACAATCCTTTTGTTGACCAGCACCTGAGCGATATGGGGTCTTCCAATCTGGCCCCCGCCCGAAGCCTCTGAGACCTCATCATGGCTTATATCAATTCCGAGACCTTGAAGCCTTTTTATGATCTGGATGTTTCTGCTGGCCCGTCCTTCTTGGATGACCTTTAGGGTCTGTCTCAAAGAAACGTCATCCAAGCGGATTAGGTAACCCAATATATGCATTGTACCAAAGTCAAAGTTGGCACTGATCTCAATTCCGGGCAGGATCTCAATGCCAGACGAATGCTGGTACTGCAAGGCCTCAACCGAGCCATCAAGGGTATCGTGATCTGTAATGGCTATGGCGCGAAGGCCCGCCTTTTTGGCAGTTTCGATAATCTCTACGGGCGTGAGCGAACCATCAGAGGCCGTGGAGTGGATATGGAGGTCAATATAGGCGGAGTCTTGCAGAGGTATCTGCATAAAACACTTACCGGGATTTAAATCCCAAGGGCATCTTCCATTGCCTCTGCCTTGGTCTTACAGTCAATACATTGTGTGGTTACTGGCCGAGCCTTCAGGCGTTTAATTGAGATTTCTGAGCCGCAGGTCTCACAAATCCCGTATGTACCATTCTCGATTCGCTCAAGGGCCTCCTGGATCTTCATGATTAGTTTCCGTTCCCTGTCTCGTATCCGGAGCATAAAGTTTCGGTCGGCCTCATGAGAAGCTCGATCTGTAGGATCGGGAAAAATCGCATTCTCATCCGTCATGCCGGATACTGTCTGGTCGGCCTCTGCCAGCAGATTTTCCACGCGTTTGCTCAAAAGTTTTTTGAAATACTCAAGGTCCTTTTTTTTCATTGTAAAACCTACTCAACAAATGAATTAGCGTCGTCAGGCATAAAGCATAGCAAAAGAGGGCTCTCTAACTCACCTTCTCCAATGAGAGAGGAAATAACCTAAAAAGAAATAACATAACAAGTTTGCCCCCTCCCTATTGGCGGGGAACAAAGCTAAACCGCTGAAAATTGAATTTGATAGCATCAAAAAACCGCCTTGTAAAGAAAAATTTGCCACACATACAGAAGGTTGGAATGGTTGACAACGGGTAGTTCCTGAATTAAAAGTACTTGACCTCATGAGGCGGTTGCCCAAATCACGAACAATTGAAGCTCCCTGCAGCAAGCTGCGGAGTTAGCGCTCGCTGTGCATTTTTAAGTTTCAGCCCTCTTCAGGTATTTGTGAGCTTGCCTCATGCCATACACGGCTGTTTGGGCAACAGACTGTCATAAATAACCTTGTTTTTTGAGCCTGTTTCGCAAAAAAGCAACTCCTGGAGGTCAAATGAGTCAGGAAAAGGAATACCAAGCATCCCTTAAAGGACAGTTTTTGATTGCCATGCCCAGCCTCGCCGATCCGAATTTTTCCCAGGCCGTGACCTATATCTGCGAACACACCACAGAAGGGGCCGTGGGTCTGGTGATCAACCGGATCCATCAGGAATTAACCATGGAGGCTGTGTTTAAGGAACTGAATCTGGAATTTATTCCCGAGAGGGCCTCCCTTCCCATCCACCTGGGAGGACCCGTACATCCAGGACAAATCTTCATACTGCATGGGCCGCCCTTTGACTGGGAAGCCTGCCGTCCTGTGACGCCTTCACTTGCCCTGAGCAATTCAAAGGACCTGTTGGAGGCGCTTGCCAAAGGGCAAGGGCCTGAACCTTTTATCATCACTCTGGGTTGTGCAGGCTGGGCTCCGAACCAACTGGAATCTGAGATTATGGCCAATGCCTGGCTGACCTGTCCTGCCAGTGAAACCATCCTTTTTGAAACCCCTGTTGAAAAGCGGTGGGAGAAAGCCGCCAACCTCATGGGGATCGATCCAAGACGCCTAACA
The DNA here is from genome assembly GCA_003647275.1 of Deltaproteobacteria bacterium. GTDB lineage: Bacteria > Desulfobacterota > Desulfobacteria > Desulfobacterales. The sequence continues at coordinate 11,735 of QMMN01000015.1, read as the reverse complement.
GATACAGCGGGCCATGCTTAACGGGAACAGGCTTCCCTGGCCCATATAAAAAAATTTATCAAAACAAGGAGCTGAAAATGGGAGAAATACGGAGCACCTTGGATATCATCATGGAAAGGACCAAGCACCTGACCATGACAGAGGAGGAAAAAGAAGAACTCTGCAAAAAGGAATTAGCGGCAAAGGTAAAGGGCTTGGTTCAAAAATTCTTGGATGGCCTGACCGATGTGCAGGACATCAAGTCGGTCATTGAAGCCAAAGGACAGGAGAGCGCGTCTCAGATTAGAGAGCTTCTGGGAAAAGAACTGATGGGGCGCCTGGAGCCCGATGGTCATAACGAAAGAATATTTCAACTCTTAGAAGAGGTTCTGAGCGTGAACGCAGACCCATTCAAACAGGTGATAGCGGAATTTCAGAAAAAAGTGGCCAGTGAGAAGGCTATAAGGTTGGACATCCTCCGGAGACAATTAGCAAAAAGAAGGATATCCGGCTCTGCCGTAATTCCCAATCTGACACTTGATGGAAACTGGGATCCGTTTTATGAAAAATCGATAAAGGACAGTAAACAGCAATTGAGTATCATAGCAGATAACCAAACCATTGGCTTTCAATCATTCGGAAGTTAGCTTTAACTGACTTCCTGCCGCTAACAATTTCCCCGTGGCCTGCCAGAAGGTATGTTGCGTCAAGAGCTGCGATTCTCTGAATGCTCTCTTTGAGAAGCTTGCTGTTGCCTCCTGGCAAGTCGGTCCGTCCGATTCCCTGACTGAAAACCACATCTCCGGTAAACAGCACCTTGTAGTCTGGCCAGTAAAGGCATATGGAACCAGGTGAGTGCCCGGGGGTATGGATAACCTGAAAAGTGCAGTCGCCGACAGTGAGGTCCCCTTCCTGCAAGAAGAAGTCTGGCTTAAAGCTATCCAGCTCCATGGCTGGGGCGTAAGGCCCGACAAGGTCTTTGATAAACCGATTTTCTTCGTAGCTTATAGCCACAAGTGTTGGTTTTTCAAACATCTGCACCGCCTCCAGGTGGTCAGGATGGCCGTGGGTGACAATCACCAAATCAATCTGATCCGGGGAGAGGCTCAGATCTGCCAATCCTTGCCGCACATGGCTGAAAAGATGTCGGTGGCCGGGGTCGATCAGGATTTTCTGAGGCCCATCGATAAGATACGTATTGCAATTATTGGTGGTGATATCGCGCCAGATGAAGGCATGGAGGTTATCCGTCACTTTCATGAAAGCAATCCTCCCAACGGGTTCGGCTAGTCTTTCCATTTCGGGGTCAAGAATACCCATTATTCACAATTGTTACCATGTCTTGAGGAACATCAGGATCCGGAAGGACCTGAAGTTCTTCCAGGTTAAATCGCTGAATGAGTTGCATGATGTTGCGATTCTTGAACCCTTTGAGCTTCGACATGTCGTGGGGATGAACTTTCAGGGTCACTCTCTTAGATAGCATTTCTTGCATCTCAAGCTCTCGGGCTGCAAAGTCAAAAAAAACGGCTGAATAAACCAGGTGCCCGAATGCCGGATGAAATGGACCTGCAATCACAGCACCCGGCTCTAACAGGCTCTCAGTGACCTGCAGACCCATCCGGATCACCCATATACCGCGTGCCTTAAAAAGGAGATAGAGCCTTTTGGTTACCTTTATGGCATCTGTCAGAGAAAGGGGGATGAATCGACCTTCATGGTACCATTTTTCAAGCACGGTGTCTTTCACCACCACCGTAGGGTAGATGCGGACAAAATCGGGCCTGAGTTCCGCCACCCTCCGGCCGGTCTCAAGGATCGATTCTGTGGTGTCTCCCGGCAAGCCGGGCATGATCTGAAGGCCCACCCTCAGACCATAGCCTTTCAGAAGTTTGACCGCATTTCCGGTGTCCTCTGCGGTATGACCCCGCCGGCTCAGGGAAAGAACGGTTTCATCCATGGACTGGGCCCCCACCTCCACCACTTGAACCGAGTATGGGGCTATGGCCTTCAGCGTGTTATGGGTGACGGTATCCGGTCGGGTGGAAAATCGGATGCTGTCCACAAGGCCCTTTTCAACAAACATTTGGGCTTCATCTAAAAGGGGCTGCCTGTAAGATGTTGGAAGACCGAGAAAATTTCCCCCATAAAAGGCGACTTCCACCGGACCCCGTTGCCCCCCCTTAAAGTCTAAGAACCGAGAAATCCTCTCGCGGACCTGGAGCGGTGAAAGCCCGCCATCCTTTTGACCCGTGATCGAGACCTGGTCACAGAATACACATCGGTGGGGGCAGCCCATGTTGGGGATAAAAACAGGAATGATGAAAGGTTTGAATCTCATTCCTTTACTGGAGACAGGCTGGTATTTAATGTGTCCTTGAGCTTTTGAAGGGCCACACATGCGGCTGCCTGCTCAGCCGCCTTCTTACTCTTGCCTGTCCCATGAGTTGTCAAAGAGGTGCCAATGCTAAGGCGAACCTCAAAGGTCTTGTCATGGTCAGGACCATTTTCGGCCACCACTTCATAGTGAGGTATTGTTTTGAATTGGACCTGCACAAGTTCTTGAAGTCGACTCTTGAAATCCTCGGCCGCAAGCCTTTCTCCAACCTGGGGAATGATTTGAGAAAACTGTCTTTCAATCACCTCAAAGGCAGCCTTAATACCACCATCCAGGTATACAGCCGCAATGACTGCCTCAAGGGTATCAGCAAGGATTGAGCGTTTTTCTTGTCCATGGCTCAACGCTTCTCCCTTTCCCAAAAGGAGGTGCTGGCCAAGATTCAGTTTGTGTGCTACCGCGGCAAGTTGCGATTCGTTAACGATCGTGGCACGCATCCTGGACAGGTCGCCTTCGCGATGATCCGGAAAATGGTTCATTAAGAGATGGCTGATGACAAGATCGAGCACGGCATCACCCAGGAATTCAAGCCGTTCATTGTCTTTCAAAGCAGGATCGCGGTGCTCGTTTACATAGGAACTGTGTCGGAGCGCCGTTCGAAGAAGGTCGATATCTTTGAACCGGTAGCCCAATGCATCTTCCAAAGACGAAAGCTTTTCCCTGCTCATCGTTTCATTTTTAGCCTTTCTAAGTTCTCCCTCGCAACCACCATGCCCGGATCCAACTTCAGGGCCCGCTCATACATGGCGATCGCCTCTTTGACGTCGCCTTTTTCCCGGTAATTGGCACCAAGGCTGGCATAGTCTATCGCGGAATTAGGGTCTATTTCAACAGCCCGGCTCAAATTCTCAATGGCCTTATTATAGTCTTTGAGCTGAAAGTATGAAAAACCAAGGGCGTTGTAAATCTCTTTAACATGGCTGCCGATTTCCTTGGCCCTCTCTAATGTGACAGAGGCCTGTTTATAGTGACCGAGGCTGTTGTAACACGTGCCCATGTATATGAGGATTCTCATCAAGTCGTCCTGTTGGGGGTCTAGGTTCAGGGCCTGTGAGAATGCCTCAAGGGCGTTGTGATAATCCCCCTTGTCAAAGTAACAAAACCCCACGTAGAAGTGAAAATAGTCATGGTCGTGATATGCACGTTCAGCTCTGTTAAAGGCTTCTATGGCCTGGTCATGGCGGCCCGTCTTTGTGTAGCTGAGGCCCAGCCTGAAATATATGGCATCGGCCTCTTCAATTGGAGATAGCTTCAACGATTTCTCGTAGTTTTCTATGGCCTGAACATCGTCTTCTGCCTCCTGTTGTAACGTGCCAAAATGATAAAGCAACGTCCCAATCTCTTCTCTTGTTGCTTTCGGCATGGGCAAATCTGCAAAGGATTTAACCGCCCGTCCCCTGCACGCAAGGCAGCCTTTTTTCGATTTGCGGTACGCATCGTATTGATCCATCACAGTATCCACACTGAACTTTCCGTAAATATCTGCCAGGCCCTCTTTGTTGCGAAATGCATCCATACAGGCATAAATCATGCCGTCTTGCGCCGAGACAATAAGCGCACCAGGGCATGGATGGGTCATGAATACGGCGTCAGACTCTAATATCGCACATGAATCATCGAGGATGTCTTGATGATACAGATTGCAAACGATCTCAGCAGCTATGTTTATGGCATTCCCTTCGCCGTAGTAAACCTTTTCTACCTTGGCCAGGATCTCTTCATCTTGTGCCAGAAAGAAGGTGCCCTTGTCCAAGTAGAGGATAGGTAACAAAAAAGTGCTTTTCAGCGCATCAAGGAGGCCCATGAGCGAAGTGGGCTGAACTTGGTTATCAGGGGCAATAACCGGCAGCAGCATGAGCCTTGGCACCTCCTGATGCATGTAGCCCTCCTGGTCAAATTGGGCAGTCATCCGCTTCAGATGTTGGTAGCAAAGCCTTATCTCATCTATGTCCCTGGGGAAGGCAGGATGAACAATATGAACATAAAGCCGTGCAAAGAGATAATTCTTGAGAAATCGGCTCACCGCCGCCTGGAGCGTTTCTACCTGATGCATGCTGTCGGGGAGACTGCCTGTCACCAGATAAAGATTCGAGGTTAGGTTGACATGTGAAAAGAGCTCGAACAGCGCCCGGGAAAGCCGCTCAAGCTGTCCCTCGTCAAGTTTGTCCAGTATCACGTATATTTTTTGTAAGGCCACCTTATCCATCGTGTTGTTTCCGGCAACGAGGTTCTCTCGCCCGCTCCTTTCGGTCGCTTGAGATCTCAGAGCAATCAGAATGTTTAGAAGCTATTTCAAAACTCTTTGACGACTCATTTTGGCCATTTTTGTAAAAAGTTCTTAGTGAAGCGAAGCGTCAAAAAATTGTAACTGTTTGAGGGCGTAAGCCCGAGTCTTACAATTTTAGCGAAGCGAGCTTAGAACTTTAAGCCCCCGCCCGCACTAAAGGGCAGGGCCTCCCGGTAAAGAAGATAAACGTTTTGAAATAGCTCCCCTTGACCCCGCCCTAATGGTCGGGGGTAGCGGGAAGCAGGCCGGTCAAAAATGGCTGAACAGACCAAGGAAAAGGGTTTTGAAATAGCTTGTAGTTCTACGAAACGATTCGCTTCCCGCCGTCAAGAGAATGAGCCCGCCACAGGTCCTGGATCCTGTGAATATCGCTATGACTCATGTGGTCGGTCTCGTACTGACAGCCAATCGAGAGATAGCCCGGGCGCTTGCTGTTCATCGGGCGTATATGATAGTCCTCGTAATGTCGGGCCACATGTGTCCCAAAATAGATCTGCATCTGCTGGGAGTTTGTATTGCCCATGATCTTGACTTTGTTTTTCCTCACAAACGCAAGCGTCTTCATGGCATCGTCAAAAGTTTCGTAAGGAAGTCCAAACATGGTAAAAAGTTCGACTTCTATGTCCTGGCTCTGGGCAAGCTGGATCGCCTTGGTCACCGTTTCAAGAGATAGGTCCTTGCCTAGCCTGGCCATGACCCGTTCTGAGGCAGATTCTAGCCCAAAGGCAATGGTGCTGACCCCTGCCCTTTTCATCTGCTTGATCAACTCAGGCTTCACAAGATCCGCCCTGGTCTGTAACCACATAGGGGTTTCCAGGCCCTGGGTGGACATCCTGTCAAGAATCGCCACAAGGCGCTCCGGCTTAAATGAAATATTAGGATCAGCAAACCAGAGCCTGGGCACGCCCTTTTTCTTTGTCCACCTTATCTCCTCAATCACCCGGTCCACAGAATGGAAGCTTATCCTGTGCTTGAATGCGTGGGGGGTGTAACAGTATATGCACTGATGCGGACACCCCCGAGACGTCAGCATGATAGCCTCTTTCATGTTCGAGTAGTCAAAAACGTCGTCAAGATATGGTGAAGGATAGGCATCCAGGTCTCTAAAGCCTTGAAGCTCGGGGGTGTCAAAAACAGCACCATCAGGCGCCCTGTAACTGACACCTGCAAGGCCTACAAAGGGTTCCCCTCCTTGGATGGCCTGTGCGATCCTGAGCAGCGTCACTTCACCAGAAGAACGACAGATATAGTCAATATCAGGCATTTCAGCAAAGGCGGCCGACGGCATGAAGGTCGCCTGTGGACCGCCAATGGCGATCTTGATGTTGCTGTCTATCGATTTAATAAATCTGGCAAAACCGATCACATAGAGCATGGTTCTCTGGTAGGCCGAGAGACCAACCAATGCAGGCTTAAAGCTGTTGATGAGTCGGCGAAAGCTGGAAAGCGACACGGTCGTGTCTTGTGCCAGGGTCAACATCTTGACTGTGAATCCCTGGGATCGCAGGAAGGCTGCAATGTATCCCAGTGAGATCGGGGTCGACGCCGGGGCAAAGGGATTTATTTCAATCAGAAGGATGTTCATCGAGCTAATGTATTAGAAAATAGAGAGAATAGGGTCAAGGGAAAACTGGTGCAAGCGTTTTTGGATAGCGACAATATAACGCGGTGAACCTGCGGGCAAATGGCCTGCAGCAACACACCCTATTGACCCTATTTTGGTATTGCGCTGGAACTGGAACGTGTTATAAAGAAACCCAAATCGCTATCATGACTTGAAAGAAATCAGGTTATACAGAAGCAGATGCTACAACACTTTTTTAATCCATCCTCCGTGGCTGTGATCGGGGCCTCGCAAAACCCTGCCAAAATCGGCTATGACATTTTGAACAATATCCTCCAGTACGGTTATGGTGGTACGGTCTACCCAATAAACCCCAAGGCCCAAGAGATCCTGGGACATAAGGCATATCCAGATCTGGCTTCAGTCCCTTCAGATATAGATCTTGCCGTGGTTGCCGTGCCTGCAACAGCGGTCATGGATGTTCTGGAGCAGTGCGGCAAGAAGGGGGTTGATTCTGTCATTGTCGTTACAGCTGGCTTTAGGGAAATCGGGCCAGAGGGGGCGCGCCTGGAAAACAAGCTGGCCATGAGGGCCAGGGAGCTCGGCATACGGATTGTAGGCCCCAATTGCCTGGGGATTATCGACACGGCAAGCGCCTTGAATGCCTCTTTTGCAGCCGGTATGCCCCTTGCCGGGCATATCGGCTTTTTCTCCCAATCCGGGGCCCTGTGTGTGGCCATCCTAGACTGGGCGTTGGGGGAAAATGTCGGTTTTTCAAGGTTTGTAAGCCTGGGAAATAAAATGGACATCTCAGAAACAGAGATCATGCTCTCCATGGGCCAGGATGAAAATACACGAGTGATCCTAGGCTATCTGGAGAGCATTGAGGACGGTCCGCGTTTCATGAAGGCGGCTCGTGAGGTCTCCAAAACAAAACCTATTATCATTATCAAGTCGGGGACAACCAGCGCAGGAGCCAAGGCCGCTTCTTCTCACACCGGGGCCTTGGCAGGGTCTGATCATGCCTATCGTGCTGCTTTCAAGCAATCGGGCATCATCCATGCCGAATCGATGCAGGCCCTTTTTGGATATGCTATGGCCTTTGCCAACCAAGCCCCCCCAAAAGGCCCGAGTCTTGCCATCATTACCAATTCAGGTGGACCGGGCATCTTGGCCGCAGATGCCTGTGACCGGAGTTCCCTTCACCTCACGCCGATCCGAAGAGAAACAGCAGATCGCCTCCGCGAGTTTCTTCCGCCCACAGCTTCGGTCTATAACCCCATCGACATCATCGGCGATGCCACTCATGAGCGGTATCAAAAGACCCTGGCGGTCATCCTGAATGACGAATTCATCCATGCGGTTCTCATTCTCCTGACCCCCACGGCAGCCGTGGACGCAGAGGCTGTTGCCCGGGAAATTGTGAGCCTGGCCAAGGATACTGACAAACCGATCATGACCGCGTTTATGGGAGGAAAGCGGGTGAGGCATGCTCGCAAGATCTTCCAGGATCATGCCATCCCTGCCTATGATTATCCAGAAGATGCTGTCGGGGCCTTGGATGCGATGCTTTCCTATCGTCGGTGGCGGGAACAGCCTGAAAGACAGTACCGGCATTTTGATGTAGACACGTCTAAGGTGCGTGAGGTCTTTGCCTCGGTTGTCAAGCAGCACCGGCAGGATCTGGTTGAAAGCGAGGCTCGCCAAATATTAAAGGCATATGGATTCAGGCTCCCTGAGAGTCGCATTGCCAGGACCACCCAGGAGGCCGTAAAAATGGCTTCAGAGATCGGGTATCCGGTCGTCATGAAGATTGCCTCGCCTGATGTGCTCCATAAAAGCGATATGGGCGGTGTTCGCGTCGGAGTTGAGAATGAGGCCATGGCAGAAGACGCCTTTTTTCATATAACCTCTAACATCCAGCTACGGCAACCAGGCGCACGTATCCTGGGCGTGATGGTTCAAGAAATGATACCCCAGGGCCGGGAAGTCATCCTGGGGATTACACGGGACATGCAATTTGGCCCAATCATTATGTTCGGCCTCGGGGGAATCTATGTGGAGGTTTTAAAAGATGTGGCCTTTCGGATCGCCCCTTTGAGTGTGGAGGAAGCAGATGCGATGATCCGTGATATCCGATCGTTTCCGCTGCTCCGCGGGGTACGCGGCGAGCTACCTGCCGATATCAAAGGCATACGAGATGCCTTGCTAAGGTTGTCTCAGATGGCCATTGACTGTCCAGAGATCGTTGAGGCGGATGTCAATCCACTCCTGGTTTGCCCTGAGGGCCAGGGCGCAGTGGCCGTGGATGCCAGAATAACCATACAGGAGTAAAGTGACTCGATTGCGGATTTTTGATTGTGGATTTCGAATTTTCAACTTTAGGCACTTTAGTTCACTTTGGCTCACTTTAGGCACTTCGCTGAATCGCTATAGAAGTAATGAGGGGGCAAAACAATGGTTTCTATCTATGTAGGGTCCACCAGGGGATATTCAGGGAAAAACCTGACGATTATGGGAATCGGCCAGCGATTTCTCAAGGATGGGTTAAGGGTCGGCTATTTCAAGCCCTTTGGGCGCCTTCCAATCAAGGTAGACGGGGTGCTGACCGACAAGGATGCCTGGTTCATTCACAGGGTGCTCATGTTGAAAGACCCCCCAGAAACCCTTTGCCCTGTTGTGATGACCCACGACTTGATGATTGAAGGATGCCGAACCGGCGTCCAGGGGTTGCAGGAAAAGGTCCTAAATGCCTTCGAGGTCGTGTCAAAAGGAAAAGATGTGGTCCTTATTGGCGGCGCTGGCACCCTGGAGTCAGGCAAGTCTTTTGACATTTCCGGATTTGACCTCATAGATGAAATCAATGCCCGTGTGCTTCTTGTGGACCGATACGATAAGGAATTCTATCTGGACGCTGTTTTGGATGCCCACGGGCGCCTTGGAAAACGCCTCGCTGGGGTCATCCTGAACAGCATCAAGGCAGGTTCTGTTGAGAATGTCCAGGAGTTAATCATCCCATTTCTTGAGCGAAAAGGTATTCCGGTATTTGGTTCACTTCCCTACGATGCCGTGCTTGGCTCAGTGATGATTGCAGATATTGTGGAGGCCCTTGCCGGAGATGTACTTTGCTGCCGTAATAAGCTTGATGGCCTGATCGAACACTTTTTGATCGGGGGGATGCAGGTGGACCGTGCCCTTGAGTATATCAGAAAGGCAAGAAACAATGCCGTGATTGTGGGAGGTGATCGGGCCGATGTCCAACTTGCCGCCATTGAAGCCATGACCCAGTGCCTCATCCTGACCGGCAACCTTTATCCGAATGAAATCGTGATCTCCAGAGCTGAAATTAGAGGTATACCGATTGTCGTGGTCCGGGACGACACGTATTCAGTGGCAAAAAAGGTGGAAGCGCTCTCATGCAAACTTCGCCTTAAGGAAAAGGAGAAGGTCTATTGCGGTATTCGCCTGATCGAAGAAGAGATCAATTTTAAAAGGTTGTATGAAGCCTTTGGCCTCCATGTCTGAGCCGAACAACCTTGAAAACAAAGACCTGAAAAATTAACCCAAAGTATGTGTTAAAGATCTCTGTGCATGAGGAGGGAATTTTTCTCATGCAAAAGAAAAGAACCAGCAAGAAGAAAAGTACATGGATCATCTGATCTATATCCTCATATTTTTCCTTGGCTGCACCCTGGGTGGTTTAGTCGCTTGGGCAGTGGCAAAATCAAGAATGGGTGCACAGTTGACAAGATGCCTTACCCAAAGTGGTGCTGAGATTGCAAGGCTCCAGGAAGTGATCCACGGTAAAGAGGCCGAACTTGCAAACCAAAATAATACGATCGCTGATCTGAAGACCAAACTGACACAGGCCGAAGCAAACATATTGAAGATCTCTGAAGAGCGATCCGCAGCCAAGGCCAAGCTTGAGCAGATGAAGGACGTGCAAAAAGCCCTTGAAGAAAAGACAGAAGAAGTAAGGCAACTGAACACAACCATAGCAGATTTTAGAGAAAAAAAGGCCGAACTTGAAACCATCGTTGAGCAAGAGCGTACCGCTGCCGAAGAAAAACTGAAATTGCTTGAAGAAGCCAAGGAAAAACTCACCGACACATTCAAGGCGCTTTCCGCTGCAACCCTGAAAAACAGTAATGAATCCTTCCTCGAGCTTGCCAAGGTAACGCTTTCCAAATACCAGGAAGAGGCAAAGAAGGATTTGGAACTGCGACAAAAAGAGGTAAAAGAGATTGTGGCGCCGATCAAAGAATCTCTGGAAAAATACGACAGGCAGATTCAAGAGATGGAAAGGGTTCGGAACAGGGCCTATGGCGGCCTCTCAGAACAGGTGCAATCGCTCCTCACCACGCAACACCAACTCCAGAGGGAAACGGCCAATCTGGTCAAGGCCCTCAGGACCCCTCAGGTACGGGGCAGATGGGGGGAAATTACCCTGAGAAGGGTGGCGGAACTGGCCGGCATGTTAAACTACTGCGATTTTTTTGAACAAGAAACCAGGGGCACGGAAGATGGCCGGTTAAGACCCGACATGATTGTCAGGCTGCCGAACAACAGACAGATTGTTGTGGATTCCAAGGCCCCGCTCCTTGCCTACCTGGAGGCCCTGGAGGTCCAAACCGAAGAAGAGAGGAAACGCAAGCTGATCCTCCATTCAAAACAGATTCAAGCCCACATGAATAAACTGTCGCAAAAGACCTACTGGGACCAATTTCAACCGACTCCGGAATTTGTCGTGCTTTTTATCCCCGGGGAAAACTTTTTCAGCTCTGCCTTGGAACACAATCCCGGACTGATTGAGGAGGGTGTCAGCAAGGGGGTTATCTTGGCCACACCAACAACTCTCATATCCCTTCTTAAGGCTGTGGCCTTTGGGTGGCGACAGGAAATCATGGCCGAGAATGCCGAAATCATCAGTAACCTGGGGAAAGAACTCTACGTAAGAATCAGTACAATGGCAGAACACCTGGATCGGCTGGGCCGAAATATCGAAAAGTGCGTATCGAGTTACAATCAGGTTGTCGGTTCTTTTGAACGAAGGGTGCTGGCCTCGGCGAGAAAATTCAGTGAACTCGGCATAAACAAAAGGGACGGCGCAGAAATTCCGCATATCGCTCCTGTTGAAAAGACAACCCGCCAAATCAGCGCCCCTGAACCGAATGAGCAGGATCCCCAATCGTAAACTTCCCCGCTTACAAAGCAGGGGACGGCCTAACACCACAAAGTAGCAATCAAAATGGCGGTTTTGTAAATGGCCCCTCATCTAACCCCTGTTTTCACGACCTCTTTGCACCAAGATCTCTCTGGCCGCCATGCAAAATTGACATGGTTTTTCTGGTATAGTATTGGTTCAAACCATAAAAGTAAACCGAGAGACCTTTGCATAACTCATTTAAGCGGCAATTATGAGCTTTTTGGGGCACCCATCCGGGCGAAGCGAACGGCCCACTTTAGTGGGCAAATCCTAAACTGTTTGAGGCCCTTGGGCCGAGTTT